>DASVTG010000156.1:0-7638 GCA_036387695.1 Hymenobacter sp.
CGACGAGCTGATGGCCCGGAACCAGACCACCGGCACCAACCAAACCGAACAGATTATTCAATACGCCCGTTTGAATATCAAGCGGATGCAGCGCCTCGACAAAACCATCACGCTGCTGCCCGAGCTGCAAAAAGCCCTCGACCAACTCGACCAGGGCTACGAGTGGCTGGTGATAACCGAAGGCTGGTGCGGCGACGCCGCCCAAATCGTGCCCGTACTGGAAGCCGTGGCCCGGGCCAGCCAAGGCAAAATCAGTACCCGCTACGTGCTGCGCGACGAAAACCTCGACCTCATGGACCGCTACCTCACCAACGGCGGCCGCTCCATTCCTAAGCTCATCGTGCTGCACTCCGCCACCCGCGCCGAAGCCGCCACCTGGGGGCCCCGCCCGGCCCCGGCGCAAGAGTTGTTTATGCGCCTCAAGCAGGAGCAAGTGCCCTACGAAGACTTCGTGACGCAGCTGCACGGCTGGTACGCCAAGGACAAGACCATCAGCACCCAGCGGGAGCTGCTGGCGCTCATCAAGGGGTTGAAGTAACGGCTGTAGAGACGCGACACTTCGCGTCTCCCGTTGAACGGCCAGCAGCAATCACCTCTTTGATACCTGGTTCCCGAGGCGCGAACCGTAGGTTGGCGTAGCCAAGTGTCGCGTCTCTACTAGTGCGTCGGTTCACCTATCTATATCAGCGCCAAAGCCCCGGCCTTATTCGAAGCCGGGGCTTTGGCGCTGAACGGGGACATGGTAGCTGCCTAGTTCAACTGAGTAGTGCCGAGGTCGGTTACGTTGTCGTTGGTCACCACCACGCCCGTTTTGGTCACGTTGCGGTAGGCACTCTGGCCTGCCGAAGCGGAAGTACTCGGAAAATACTCGACGCGGTAGGTGCCGGCCGCCAGTCCACTGAGCTGGTACGCGCCCGAGGCGTCGGCCGAGGTGCTCACGGTATCGGGGCCCAGCACGCTGTTGCGAATGGCCAGAATCTGGGGCAAAGCGGCAGCCGGCGCCACCGTGCCCCTGATGCCGGCGCGCAGGTCCTGCGCCACCACCCGAATGACGGGCTTGAGCAGGTACCGCTCTTTTTTGTCGTTGCCGGCCTTCCAGTTGCCGCGCTCTACCACGGACTTGGCCACGTCAAAATCGAGCAGCAGCTGAAAGGTTTCGCGCTGGCGCAGGGTGGCCTTGTCCAGCTTCAGCTTCACGCCCGAGGTTTGGCCACTGGGCGTTTTGAGGTCGTAGCGCTGGCCGTCGCGGGCGATGACGTAGCTGTCGGGGCCGAGAACCAGACGGATTTCCTTGAGGTCGCCGGGGGCGAAATCTTCGCTCACCAGCAGGGCCGACTTGCCGTTCACGTACTCCAATACGTTGATGGCCTGAGGCGAGAAGGCGAGGGTTTTCCACCCGTCGGGGTCTTTCTCTTCCTTCAGGTGCACTTCAATCTGGCGCACGTCCAGCACCACGCTGCGAAAATCGCCCGGAGCGTCCATCAACCGGACTTCGAGCTTGGAAGAGTTGGCCGACGTCTCGTCGGTTTTGGAGCAGCCAACCACCAACGCTAGCGCGGCGGCGCAAGCAAGCGGAAAGGAGTGAGCAATATTCATTGGACAAAGGATAAAGAGAAATAATAGCCGTATATCGGTTCAGCCAAGGTACGGCGAGCCCATACGAGTAGATTCCTTCTCCTTCCTCCGTTTCGATGAACTGAGCCGTAGCTACGGCTTAGTGGTGTCAGCAGGCGACGAATTCACGGGCTTGGGTTTGGCCTTGGGCTTGCCAAACAAGCTGTTCAAGCCCTGCCCCACTTGGTTTCTCAACCGGGCCTGCGCCTCCAGCCGGGCTTTTTCGGTGGCGATGCGTGCTTTTTCCTCGGCGGTTTGGCTGGCGACATCGGCGGTGGCCTGGGTGCTGTCCTGCGCCGCCTTCTTCTTTTGCGTGAGGCCGATGAGCGCGTCCGTGAGCTTGGTTTTCACCACGTTGGTCACAATGGCTTTGCCTTGGTCCTTCACGCTGCCGCTGGTCAGCTTCACCACCGGGCTTTTCACCGTGCCGCCAATGTTGAGGCCCAGCGTCACCCGCTCGGTGCCCTGGATGTCCATCACGCCGGTTAGCTGCGTGAGCTTGCTGTTCAGCGCGTTGCCCAGCTTGCCGGTGGGCACGTTCAGGGCCGTGACGTAGGCCAGCGCCCCGGCAATGCTGTTCGAGCCGCCGATGGTCATCTTCACGTCGCCCACGGTCAGGTCGAAGGGCTGCACCACGAAGTTGCCGCTCACGATGTTGGCCTGGATTTTCTTGTCCACCACCAAGAGGGTTTTCAATTCCGGCAGCGTGGTCAGGCTGGCAATCTTGGTCATCACCTCCGACTGATTGATGGCGGCCCGCACCACGTCAAACACGCCTTTGCCGCTCAGCGTGGCCAGGTTGGGCAGCATGTCGGCACCCATCTCGCCGCTCACGTTGAAGTTGGTGCCGAACACGCCTTCCACCTGACTAGCCAGCGGCACCAGCGCCTTGATGGTGCTGAAGGCGTTGAAAGCATTCTGGAAATTCAGGTTCTTGATGTTCAGCCCGAAATCAAATTTGGGGTGGGCCAAGTTCTTGCTGCTGTAGCTGCCGGTGGTGCCAAATGTGGCGCCCAGCGTATTGAAAGTCATTCCGTTGAGTATGGCAGCCTGGTCGCGTACCGTCACGGTGCCGTCGGCATTGGTCAGCTTCAGGTTGTCGTAGGTCACGTTGTCAACGTGGCTGTTCAGCACCAGGTCGAAGTACTTGGGAATCTGCAGCACGCCTTCGGCCTTGGCCGGGGCCTTGCCGCCGGTGGTCGTGGGCTTGGCCGATACCTCGTCCACCATCCACTCGTTCACATTGAAATTGCGCGAGTTCACCGTCAGGTTGCCTTTCAGCGACTGCCCCGGCGTGAACAAGTAGCCCAGGTAATTGCTCACCGTGCCGCTGGCCGCAAAGTCGGAGCTGCCGGCCGTGCCGTTCAGGCTCTGCACCGCAATCTGGTTGTTGTTGAACGTGGCCGTGCCGCTGCTGATTTTTACACCCTGCGGCAGGTCCTTGCTCTTGTAGGTCACGTTGGTGGCCTTCACGGTGCCGCTGGCCACCACGTTCTGATAGCGGCCGGCTTCCACGTCGGCCATGTTGCCTTTGGCGGCGATGTCGCCCGCCACGCGGCCCGTCACCGTCAGGCCTTCCAGCGGGAAAATCTTGGTGATTTTGGTCAGGTCCACCGTGCCGCGCACGTTGGTGTCAAACACCGGCTTGTCAATGTTGTGCGCCGAGAGGCGGCCTTCCAGCGGCTCGCCCTCCAGCACCATCCGGAACTGCGGCAGGTTTATCTGCGTGTCGTTCACCTTGCCGGTGGTGTTCACCACGGTGCCGTTGAGGTTGATGTTCTCAATGGGGGCCGGGAACTGGGCCGATTTCACAAAGCCGTTGGTGAGGCGAATGGCCGCGTTTACCACCGGCATCTGGGTTTTGGAGTAGATGCCCTTGGCCGTGCCGTCCACGAAGAACTGGCCGCGCATGGCCAGGTCCTTCACCGGGTACACCTTCAGGGCTTCCGCTAGGTTCACGTTGGCTTTCACGCGGCCGTCCACCTTCATCGGCTCCAGGCCGTCGATGGCAATGTTGCCGTCCACGGGGTTCGGGCCCAGGTCCAGGTGAAACTGCGGAATGTTCACCTTCACGTTGTTGGTGTAGCCCGACGGGTTATCCACCTGCATTTTGAGATTGATGTTCTTGGCCGCCTGCGGCAAATCGGGGTACTTGAACTGGCCGTTGGTCACCACCAGGTTCACGCCGTAGCCAGGCATGTGCAGCGCATTCTGGGTGCCCTTGTAGTAGCCATCAAAGGCCACCTTGCCGCTGGTCTCGATGTTCTTGAACTTCTCGGTGAACACGCCCGGCACCAGACTCAGCAAGGTTTTGAAGTCCGTTTCCAGCGCCTTAAACGTGAGGTCGTAGGTAATGTCCGTGGCATTGGGCAGCCCGATGGCCCCGGCGAAGCTGAACGGAAACTCGTTGAGCTTTATCCGGTTGTCTTTGAACGTGTACAGGCTTTTGGCCAGGTCCATGTTCAGCGTTACGTCGGCGTCGAGTTGCTTGTCGGTCACGTAGGCCACCCCGCCGTAGGTCATGTCGAGGTCGGCCGCCGTGGTTTGCGAGGTCATGTCGAACACGTTGCTGGCGAAGTCGCCGCTGCCGCTGTGGTTCACGCCGCGCGCCTGCATGCTGAAGGGCAGGGTCAGGTCTTCGTAGCGCAGGCGGCCGTCGGTCATTTTCCAGCCCTTGATGGCCAGGTTTACCTGGCTGGTGTCCTGCCCCTTAGCGGCGGCGGCCGAGTCCGAAATCATCACGTCCCAGTTGGCCAGGCCGCTTTTCAGGCGCCGCAAGCTCAGGTTGGGCCGTTCCAGCTCGATGGATTTAATGTCAACCTGCTCGCCGCGCACCACGCTCATCACGTCCAGGCCCACTTGCAGGCTGGGCAGGTAAGCCAGCGTGTCGCGGCTAAACGAATCGAGGCCAATCACCCGCAGTTCGCGGATGTTCACCGTCATGTCCGGAAAGGAGCGCAGCAAACTCACGTCAATATTGGCCGGGTCGTACTGCACCTTGGCCCGCACCCGCTGGGCAATTTGCTTGTCGGCCAGCGCCCGCAGCTTGTCCTTGAACAGCACCGGCGCCAGGGCCAGCGCCGCAACCAGCACCACTAAAAATAGGACGACACCCAACAGTATTTTGCGCATAACACGAGCTAGTAAGTAATTCCCACCAAAGGTAAAACGGCCGAGGTCCCGCTTTTTTTATATCGCCCCGAACAAAATCAGGCCAAACAATGCAACGGACGTTTTCTTGGAGCCGCAGGCCAGCCAACTCCTGCCGAGTAAGATGCGGCATTAACCATCGCCTGAGCGCGAAAGTGCTTCACCTGTAAGGAACTGTTTGGGGCGGGCTGCTTGTCTGGGGCCTTACCTTCGCATGCCCGGCCGTACTAAACGGCGTCGCGGCGGCGTTATCAGGTCACTATGCCAGTGCTTTACCTCGCGTTGCTCTCAAAAATACGGCACGGCCTCACCGCGGGCCTGCTGCTGGGTGTCGTGGCGAAAGCGCAGGCGCAAGACGTCTTTTTTTCGCAGCCGTTTGCCACGCGCCTCCACACCAACCCGGCCTTCACCGGCTTGGTCGATGATTACAGCTTCACGCTGAGCTACCGCAACCAATTTCCGAGCCTGGCCGGCTCCTTCATAACGGCCCAGGCCGCCGGCGACGTGCGCCTCAACACCCCCGGGCAGCACCACGCGCTGGGCCTGCTCATCAACCAGGACCGCACCGGCTCGGTGGGCTACACGCGCTTCGAAGCCGGGGCGCTCTACGCCTACCACACCCGCCTGACGCCGCAGCTGGCCCTGAGCGGCGGCCTGCGGGCCAGCTACGGCCGCCAGCGGGTCGGATATGACAATTTCGTGTTCGGCGACCAGATTTTGGAGGACGGCAGCGTGGTCGGACCGACGGCCGAAGCCCTGAATTTTCCGCCGGTCAACTACCTCTCCCTCGGTACCGGCGCGGTGCTTTACACCGAGCAAGCATGGCTGAGCCTCGCCGGCCAACACCTCAACCAACCAGACCTGGGTTTTCGCACCCAAAGCGAGTTACCCATTTCCTTTAACGTCTCGGGAGGGTATAAATTTTTTGTGGTGAAGCCTTCGACCGGCGTTGCGGTGCGCGAAGTGAGCTACACGCCGGTGGCGGCCTACACCCGGCAGGGGGGCTCGCAGCGCATCGAAACGGGCCTGTACTTCACGGCGTCTCCGGTCACGCTCGGGGCCATATACCGCAATATTTCGGCCCCGGGCAGCGTTAATCCCCAACACGTGCTGGCAGTAGTGGCCGGCGTGCAGGCGGGCGGCCTGCGCATCGGCTACAGTTACGACGTGGGCTTGAGCCAACTAAGTGCGGATTTAGGCGGCGCGCATGAACTGACTTTGGCCTTGCGTGCGTTTGACCGATTAGAAAATGCCCATCGTCGTCTAAAAAAACGCGTTTACCCGACGGCCCCTTGTCCGGCATTCTAATTTTTTGTACTATTGTGTCCTGATTCCCCTTGATAACCCCTCAGCCCTCATACTCATTTTAACTTTGTTATGAAATTAACCAATTATCTACGTTTGGCAGTAGTGGGCCTTGTGGCTTTGGCCAGCTGTGGCAAAAAAATACCGACGGCCCAAAAACCTGGCAAATATTCTTCTACGACCGGTATCGAATACAACACCGAGAAGGGCATGGCGGTGGCCAATTTCAAGAAAATTCCCGAAGGTCCCGGTTTGGTGTTTATCGAAGGTGGCCGCACGGTGCTGGGCTCGCAGGAAGAGGACGTGACCATGACGCACGACAACATCGAGCGCACGGTGACCATTGCTTCCTTCTACATGGACGAAGCCGAGGTGGCCAACATTCACTGGCTCGAGTACCTGCACTTCATCCGCACCGACTCGGCTGAGGAGTTTTATCGTTCGGCCCTGCCCGACACCACGGTGTGGGCTCGCGACTTGTCCTTCAACGACCCCTACGTTACTTACTACCTGCGTTACCCCGGCTTTCGCTACTTCCCCGTGGTGGGCGTGAGCTGGCTGCAGGCCGACGACTATTGCACCTGGCGTACCGCTCAGGTGAACCAGCGCTTGGCCAACGGCGGCGACAGCAAGCCCGGTGGCAAAAAAGGCGGTTTGTTTGGCAAGAAGAAAGACAAAAACGCCGATGCCGGCGCTGAGGGCACGACCGGCGCCGCCGGTGCCGTTGCCGATGGCAAGAGCATCAGCTCGATTGAAAACGGCAACACGCTCCCCAACTACCGTCTCCCCACCGAGGCTGAATGGGAATACGCCGCTCAGGCCCTCGTAGGCACCCAGGAAGTGGGCAACGAAAACCAGGAGGAAAAGCGCATTTATCCTTGGGACGGCAAATCGACCCGCAATGCTTACGGCAAGAAGATGGGCCAGTTCCTGGCTAACTTCAAGCGGGGCCGTGGCGACTACGCCGGCATCGCCGGTAGCCTGAACGATGGCGCCATGATTACGGAGTACATCTACTCGTACCCGCCCAATGACTACGGCCTCTACAACATGGCCGGCAACGTGAACGAGTGGGTGCAGGACGTGTACCGCCCCCTGTCGTTCCAGGACGTAGAAGACCTGAACCCCTTCCGTCGCAACGGCGTGGGTGACCCCGCCGAGAGGTACGACAAGAAAGGCTACCAGTCCCTGATTGACGACCACGTGCGCGTGTTCAAGGGCGGTTCGTGGCGCGACGTGGCCTACTGGCTGTCGCCCGGCACCCGCCGCTTCATGGCCGAGGATTCGGCCACGGCAACCATCGGTTTCCGTTGCGCAATGATTAACGCCGGTTCGAACAAGTAAGCTGGTTAAAGAAACAAAAAGGCCGCTCCTGAATCAGAAGCGGCCTTTTTGTTTTGTAGCAATAGACTTTACTATTTCACTTCCTACCTATCGGCGCAGGCAATGGCGGCAATGCTCACTTCCGCCGCCCCGGCGGCCAGCAGGGCCACGCCACAGGCTTCAAGGGTGGCACCGGTGGTAAGCACGTCGTCGACTACCAGTATGCGGCGGCCCACGATGTGCTGC
>DASVTG010000157.1:0-2731 GCA_036387695.1 Hymenobacter sp.
GCTTTCGACAACGCTTAGGCACCTTTTCGGAACGAGCGAGCGGCTGCTGGCAAGTTTCTTCCCAGCAGCATACTCCGCTTCGACCGCGCTACCCGCACCCTCAAACCACCCAGCCGCCACTCGGTTTCCGGCCTCCCGGCCACAATCGCCTGCCGGGCGAGGAAGCAGGAATGCGGTAAAAAAAGCCGGGCCAGCCCTACGGCCCGGGAAGTCACCGGCGAGGTCTGCCCGGCCTTCGCTGGCCGAGCCGGGCTGTTGTTGCCTATTGCTATATATTTACTGCGCCACTAGCGGCCCTTCACCGCACACACAGCTGCCCGGCTTTTTCCCAGCCACCGGCCCGCCGTTTGTCTTCTTTCACCTGCCAAGCCCATGGCCTCTTTCTATGCTGAGTTGCACCTGGGGGGCGCCGCCTACCGGGTGGTGCGCTGCCGCTACGCCTGCCACCAACCCACCGACGCCCGGGGCCGGGTGCAGGCCAAGGTGCGCCACGACCGGCTGGAACTGACCCTGGACGTGCCCGACGGGGACGCGCTGCTGGCCTGGGCCGCCGCCCCGCACAAGCCCCTGCCCGGCGAGGTGGTTTTCTACGACGTCACGCAGTTGGTGGCCCACGAAACCATCGCCTTCGCCGCCGGCGAGTGCGTGGGCTACGCCGAAACCTTCGAGAGCGGCGACGGGGGCGACGGGGCCTACGCCTGCCACCTCACCCTCGCCGCCACCGGCTTTGAGCTGCGCGCCGGCGGGCCGGCGGCCTTGGCGGCCGTGGTGACGCCGCAACTACGCCAAGTGGCGGCGCAGGCAGCTTCGGTGGCTCAAACGGCGCATCAGGCCAGCGCGGTGGTGCTGTCGGCTCACGAAACCAACGCCCCCAATGCCACCGGCCTGATAAAGCGCGTAATACCAGAAACAGTACTCAGTCCCTCTTTGGCGCGCATCTTGGAAAGCACCCTCATGGTGGCCAACAGTGCCGGCCCCGGCGGTCCCGAGCATTTTGAGGCGGCCGTGAAAGCTGACTTGCAGGCCATTTACGACACGCCCACGGGAAAGCAGCTGCTGGATTCGCTGCATGCCTCCGGCAAAAGGATTTCCATCCAATACGACCCCGTCAATTCGGCCGCTTTCAATCGGGCTACTTGGGAAAAGGCCTTTTACCAGGAGGACGGCGTCACGCCAGGGCAAGGCGTGGCGCTGCCCATCGAGTACAATCCTTTTCTGGGCAAAGCCGGCGACATGCCTTGGAACACGCGTCCGCCCGCCATTGGTCTGGCTCACGAGTTGATTCATGCCGAGCAGGCGGCTCACGGCCGTATGCGCCGGTTTAACGCCGATAATCCCGGCGGGCCGGACCACCGCAACCCCAAAAAACCGCTCGTTGTGCCCGCTTATGAACTCGACGCTTTGGGAGTTCATCCCGAGCATCAATACTCCCTCACCGAAAATAAAATCCGGGCGGAATGGAATCCGCCCCAGGGCCGCCGCGACTATTATTAAGTCCGCGTGCGTAACGCCTGCTTTACCTTGGCTTCTCTACGGCTTGCTCTATGTCTGAAACCCTGTTTTCTGAAAATGCCCACTGCCGTTTGACGCTGACGGCCGACGCCAGCGACGAACTCCTGCGGCTGCACTGCCGGGTGGCCAACGGCGGCGCCACCGTGCTTTACTTGTGCGACCGGCTTTACCAACTCTCCCAACCAGCCCCCGCCAACGGCGAACCCGGGTACGAGCTGTCGCCTAACCTGGTGCACGTTCAGGTAGACGCGCAGGGCGTCCACCTCGACAAAGCTGTCCTGGATTTGTCGTTTCGCCAAGGCATTAAGGCATTGGACATTCCGTTCCTGACCCGCCTGGTGCCCGGCCAGGAGCACGCCTATACCATTCAACTTGCCTTGCCCCTGTTGCCTTACAAGGTCCTGGACATGCCTCCGGGCGAGGCCGCTCCTATCCCGCTGCCCCTGCGGTTTAGCCTGGGCTATTTCGTGGGGTCGCCCGAGGTGGAGCAGCGCATCACGGAGGTTGCTACCGCGCAGGGGCTGGCGCTTTGCATCGAGTCGTTTATGTACCGCGCCCAACAGACCATCACGGTTGGGCCCCTCCAACAACCCTTTTCCGTTGCGAATGCCGTGGTTACTGCCACGCCCCAAGCCTCCTCTGCTGCTGCCTGGACCCCGTGGGGACCGTAGCCACCCATGACCACGCCACTTTCGCCTACCGCGCCCGGTTACACCGACCCCGAAAAACGCTTGCTTCAGGTTTTATTCGACGAGCTGCAGGGCTTCATTGCCGCGGCCGACTGGGAACAGCGGCTGCCGTTCGCGGCCAGCCGGGCCTACGTGCTGGAGCGGCTGGGCAACCTTTTTGCAGCATACCTTTTATTTCATGCTTGACAAAGAAGAAGCCCGGCAAATTGCCCTGGAAATCATCGGCCACCTGTCCAAAACCAGCGGCAACACCTACGTTATTATGGAAAACGGCATCATCGAGAAACCGATGGCCTGGGTGGTCAATTACAATTCGGCGGAGTACAATGCCTCGCGCAATCTTCGCCACATGGTGTTCGGCATCACCCCCCTGATGGTGAACCGCCGCACGGGCGAGTCCCACCTCATCCCACCGATGCTTCGGGGCGAGTCGCTCGATTTGTATCTGGCCGAAGTCGGGGCCGGCCCCGACGAGCCGAACGCGCTTTGATGCCTTCGTGCCCGGACCTTTTTCTCTGTTTCCTTCCCGC
>DASVTG010000158.1:0-8016 GCA_036387695.1 Hymenobacter sp.
TTATCTGCGCAAGCGGCGCCAGTAGCCCAGCAGAACATCAAACTCACCACCTCACACCTCACCAGTTCACCACTTACCAGCTGCCGCTGGCGCCGCCGCCGCCGCTGCTGCCGCCACCAAAGCCGCCGAAACCGCCTCCGCCACCTCCCCCAAAACCACCGCCGCCTCCGCCAAAGCCGCCGCCGAAACCGCCCCCCCCGAAGATGATGGGTGGCACAAAGCCGCCGCCAAAGCCGCGGTTGCCGCGGCCTCCGCCGCCGCGCCTATTCAGGAAAATGAAGACCAGTATCAGTATGCCGATGATGAGCCAGAACGGCGGGCCCGAGCCACCGCTGTCGCGCCGGCCGCGGGGGCGGGCGTCAGCCGGGTCGGCTTGGTACTCGCCCTTGGCAAGGGAAATGAGCTGGTCGGTGGCGCGGTCCAGGCCAGCGTAGTACTGGTTTTGCTGGAAGGCCGGCACCATCGTGTTGCTGATGATGCGCTTGGCAATGGCGTCGGGCACGGCCCCTTCCAGGCCGTAGCCGGTTTGGATGCGGGCCACCTTCTCCTGCTTGGCCACCAGCACCAGCAGGCCGTTGTTTTTGCCTGAGCGACCTATGCCCCAGCTTTCGTACAGCTGTTGGGCGTAGTCGGCAATCTCAGCGCCGTCGAGGGTGGGCACGGTTACCACCGCTATCTGCGAGGACGTGCTGTCGTTGTAAGCCACGAGCTTCTGCTCCAGCGCGTCGGCTTCGCCGGGCTGCATCAGGCCGGCCAGGTCGTTGACCAGACGCGGCGGGTTGGGCCGCGGCGGAATGGCCTGGGCACTGGCCCCAAACACGGGCAGCAGCCACAGCAGCGCCAGCAGCAAGGGCCACAGCGGGCGCGTGGCGGCCGCCCAGCCGTAAGCAGAAGAGCGGAGTGGCTTTACTGGACTGGCGTCAGCCACTAAATTGTTCATGCGTTGGGAGACGGCTTGGGGCCGCCGAAAGAAATGGTGTCGTCCAGCTCGTTCTGGTCGGTGGCTTTGTCGTAGGGGAAATAGCGCTTGAGTTGCTCGCCCACCATCTTGATGCCGCTCTCCAGGCCCAACACGTAGTTCTCGCGCCGAAACTGCTCCAAGACGGCTTCCTTGGTGGTTTCCCAAAAATCGTCGGGCACGGCGGAGTTGATGGCGGCGTCGCCGATGACGGCAAACTGCCGGCTTTGCCACGCCAGGTAAAACAGCACGCCGTTGCGGGCTGCCGTTTTGTGCATGTTCAACTCGGCAAATACCTGGGCGGCGCGGTCCAGCGGTTCGGGCGTGGGGCAGGTGTCTTCCAGGTGCACCCGGATTTCGCCCGAAGTCGTGACTTCGGCCTGCCGGATGGCGGCGACCAAAGCCGCGTCCTGGGCGGGAGTGAGGGGGGAATTCATGGCTTTACTGAAGAATGAGGAATGACGAATGAGGAATAGCGAACGGGCGGAAGCCACCAATTCGTCATTCCTCATTCGTCATTCCTCACTAAAATTGAACCGTGGGCGCTTTTTGCGAGGCGGCGTCGGCCTCAAACGGCGTTTTGGGCTGGAAGCCGAACATGCCCGCGAAAAGATTGTTCGGGAAAGAGCGGGTGAAGGTGTTGTACTCCACGGTGAGGGCGTTGAACTTGTTGCGCTCCACGTTGATGCGGTTCTCCGTGCCTTCTATTTGGGCTTGTAGCTCTTGGAATGCGGCGCTGGCCCGCAGTTCCGGGTAGTTTTCGGACACGGCCAGCAAGCGGCCCAGCCCTTGCGAAAGCTGGCTTTGCGCAGCCTGAAACTTCTGGATGTTTTCGGGCGTGAGCTGGTCGGCGTTGATTTGCACCGAGCTAGCTTTGGCCCGTGCCTCAATGACGCCGGTCAAGGTGCTCTGCTCGAATTTGGCATTGCCTTTCACCGTGTTCACCAAGTTGGGAATCAGGTCGGCCCGGCGTTGGTAGGCGCTTTGCACGTTGGCCCACTGGCCTTTCACGGCTTGGTCGCGCTGCACCATGCCGTTGTAGCCGCACGAGGACTGGGTGAGCAAGATGACCAGACCGGCAAAATAAAGGAGAAAGCGTTTCATGGTGAAAAAGAAAGAAGGAATATGGGTGAAAGGGTATTGCAAGCGGTGATGGCCGAAACCTAAGGCCGCTGCGCCGGTTTGGTTCCGGCTTGGCGCAAAGTACGTAGCTTGGCCGTAGTAGTTGTAGCTTGCTGCGCTGCGGCGCCAAGCGCCTTCTTACTATCGTCTTCCTCCCTACTTCATTACAGCCCCGCGCAATGAAAGCTGTTATTCCCGTCGCCGGCATTGGGTCGCGCCTGCGCCCCCACACCCACACCCAGCCCAAAAGCCTGGTGCCGGTGGCCGGCAACACCATTTTGGGCCACATCATCGACCGCCTCACGGGGGCCGGCCTCACTGAGTTTGTATTCATTGTGGGGTACCTGGGCGACAAAATCGTGCGCTACGTGCGCCGCACCTACCCCGACCTCAAGGCCACCTTTGTGGTGCAGGAGCCGCGCGAGGGCCTGGGCCACGCCTTGTGGCTGGCCCGCGAGGAATTCCGGCACGACCCCGACGGCGTGCTCATTCTGCTCGGCGACACCATTGTGGACGTGGACCTGCCCGCCCTGCTGGCCACGCCGGGCTCGGTGCTGGCCGTGAAGGAAGTGAAGACGCCCAGCATGTTCGGCCTGGTGGAAACGGCTAACGGCCGCGTGAGCAAGGTGGTGGAGAAGCCCAAGATTCCGAAGTCGAACTACGCCATGGTGGGCCTCTACAAGCTGGCCTACCCCGAGAAGCTGGCCCAGGCGCTGGAATGGCTGCGCGAAACCGACGTGCGCACCCACGGCGAATTCCAGCTGACCGATGCGCTGATGCACCTCATTGAGGAAGGCGAAAACATGACGACCTGCCCGGTGGACAACTGGTTCGACTGCGGCCGCAAGGAAACCTTGCTCGAAGCCAATGCCCGCCTGCTCAACCAACCCGAGTTTTTGGAAGGCCGCGACTATGCTGAATTTCCCGACGCCGTGATTATTCCCCCGGTGAGCATCGGGCGAGGTTGTCGAATTTCGCACTCCATCATCGGCCCCAACGTGGCCATAGGCGACAAAACCATTATCCAGAACACCATTTTGCGCGACTCCATCATCGGCTCGTATTCCGAGTTGCGCTCCGCGGTGATGAGCGACTGCATCGTGGGTTCCGACGCTTCTTTTCGCGGCATGAACCACTCGCTTAACATTGGAGACAACACCGAGATAGATTATAGCTAACCTCCATGAACATTCCTTTTATGTCCCGTTTTATTGGCATCGGTTCCAAAGCAGCCACGCCCAAAATACGATTCGCCAATTCCGTCAGTGCCAGCCAGCGGGCGCGCTTCGGAGCCCTCCTCAGCGGTATCCTACACGACCTGCCCGATTTGCTGGCCGTGTCGGTGATGGATTTGCGCAACGGCGAGCTGCTGGCCACCCACCACCTGCCCGGCAAGCTCGACCCCGGCAAAGCGGCGGCCCACAACGCCGAAGTCATCCGGCAGAAGCAGATGGCCCTGCGGGCGCTGGGCCTTGCCGACACCGAAACCATCGAGGACGTGCTCATCACCCTCAACAGCCAGTGGCACGTGCTGCGCTTGCTGCCCGGCCAGCGGCACTTTCTGCACCTCATGGTGAACCAGCGCGACACCAACCTGGCCCTGGCCCGCGCCGTGCTGCAGGCCCACACCGCCGAGCCCACCACCTGAAGCCAACCCGTGTGGCGCAGTTTCTCGGCCCGCGGCCAGCCCTCGCGCACTTCAACCGGAAAGCTGCCGACACGAAAAAGGCCACCCCTTGCGGAGTGGCCTTTTTCGTGTCGGCTAGCAAGCAGCCCGGTGCAGGGACTATTTAAGCAAATCGGCCTGTTGGCGGAGCACGTCCCGGGCAATGGCCAGGTTGGTGTCGCGCTGGTTCACCGCCAGGTAAATGAACTTCTTGCCGTCGTCAAGCAAGTTGATGAGGTGCAGCTGGTTGGTGAGGGTGATGAGGATGTCGTCGATTTTCTCGCCCGTCAACTTCAAGGCCGACATGGCCTTTTGCTTCTGCTTCACCACTTCGGTGTTGTAAGCGGCAGCCGTTTCGGGGTTCAGGCTCGGCGAGTTGCTGTGCGAAGCCAGGCACATGCCCGACTGCACTTCAACGATGGCCACGGCCAGCAGTTGCGGTAGGCTGTCGATGATGTTTTGCACGGCTTGGCCGGCGGGGGAATTGGTTGAGTACGCCACTTTAGAAAAGAACTGAAATATGAAGAAATAATAAATTGTTGCCGAAGCTCACTTAACAAATGAGTTCGGCAGCCAGCACAATGCTGTGCCGGCCGCCGAACAAATAACGAGCAAATAATTGGTTAGTTAAACCAGAACCAGCGCTTAGCCTTGCGGGCCGGCTTGGCCGGCGCCTCGTAGTTGGGCAACATGGTCACGTTATCGATGGCCCTGGAGGCGCCGCTCACCCGAACCTCCTCGTCCAGGTAACCGCCGAAACCATACGCAAGCGTAGTGGCTTGGCCCGCGGGCACGAGCAAGGCATATTCGCCGTCGGCGTTGGTGCTGACCCCGCGCGCGGAGCCCTTCTCGAACACGGTGGCGCCAATTATGGGGCGGCCGTTTTCATCCAGGATTTTCCCCCTTACCGTGGCCATGCGCATGGTGGCAGCGGCCGGGGCGTCGGCCCCCAGGGTCGCCTCGGTCGGCGCGCCGGTGCCGGCAAACACCGCGCCGCCCGCAAGGGCCGCCAACACAAACAGTCCGGCCACCTGGCGGCGCATCCGAAGCGGCGCCGTACCAGCCAGGTTCAGCTGGCGCTGCATCCAGCCCACGGCCTGGACCTGCTCGCCGTCCTGCTGCATGCTGTGGAAACGCTGCCACGTCTGGTTTGCGTGCGTGCTGTCGCTTTTTAAGTAAGCGTCAACGAGCTGCGTATTTTTCACCGACAGGTCGCCGCGCAGATACGCGTCGCGGTACACGGGCAGCAACTCACCCGTTGTTTCATCGAAAGGGTATGCGGTCAGTTTCATAAATAAACAGTGAAAGTTGAAATTGGAAAAAGATTATTCAAACACCCGCACCGCCATCAGCAGCGTAGGGATAGCACAATATTACCGAATGTGTTTAATGTTTGATACAGAATGGTTAAACACAAAAATAGACTTTTAGACTAAACGAAATTTCAAGACCATGAAATAGCGAAAACGGACGACGAAAACGAAATTATTTTTGCCCATCAAGCCTTTTTCTAAATCAAGTTATTTCTACTGATGAGCTTATCTATCGTTATCAGTGCGTGAGTCTTAGCAATTCTTTTTTAGCCAAGCGTCTCAACTTACGCCAAAGGATAATTACAATAAATATGGCTTTTCTAATAACACTTTTTTTCACAAACAGTCATTGAGTAGACGCTTCGTGTTGGCCATGTTAAGGAAAACAGTTTCGAACTCTACATCGCAGATGGCGGGCGCAGCTTGGGCTATGAACTATTTCCAAGCTTGAGAACCAAAAAAACAGCGGCCGACGCCGTACTTTCCGGCCTAAATTGCCCTGCTTATGATTTTTCGCTCTGCCCCAGCCGCCCTCGTGGCCGCTGTGCTTTTCGGATTGGCAAGACCTGCTGCGCACGCCCAAACGCCCTTGGGCCAGCCCTCGCTCGATGAAGCCAAGGTGCAGATATGGTGCGCCACCGTGCGCTTCGTGTACGACGACGCCGGCCGCCCCAACCTCAAAAGCACCGTGCGCTGCGAAGCCGGCAACCTCGATGCCCTCACCGCCAGCATCCGGCCCGACAGCCTGCGCGTGTACAGCCTGCTGTACCAGCCCATTGAAGGCCGCGGCAACATTTACCAAGGCAAAAAAGACAACCAGGCCCGCCTCGCGGCCCTCACCAAAGCCATTGTAAGCAAGCTGAAAGGCTCGCCCGCGCGGCGCCGCAGCCCCGACCGCATGGCGCGCGTAGCCGCCCTGGAAACGGCCCTCACCAACTACGTGGAAAGCGGCACTCCGCTGGGCGACGTGCCCAGCGCCATGACGCCCGAAGCGCCCGACACCGCCGCCACCGGCGGCGCTGCCCTGGGCCCGGCCGAAGCCGCCGAGGCCCAACTTGCCGCCGAGCGCGCCGCTGGCAGCTCGGCCACTCCGCTGCCGGCCACCGAAGCAAGCAGCTTGCTCAATCGGTTTGCGGCCCCGCTGGCGCTCATTTTGGGCATTCTGAGCTTGGTGCTCTACATCATGCTGCGCGTGACGCTGGGCCAGTGGCGCCGCCAGCAGCGCCGCGAAACCCTCACCGCCAAACCAGCCGCCCAAACAGCTCAAGCTGCTGCGGCCGAAACCAGCGCCGCCGTGGCCGAGTCCGTGGCCCGAGTGAAACGCGCCGAAGCGCTGGTGCTGGCCGCGGCGCCAGATGCCACCGCGCCGCCTGCCGTGTCCGACCAGCTCACCCAGGCCCAGCGCCTGGAAGTGGAGCGGCTGGTGAGCCAGCGCGTGGACGCGGAGCTGCGCTGGCTCCGGGCCAACTTGCCCGAACTGGTGGCGTCCGTGCTGGCCCAGCCCGCAGCTGAGAGCACCGACACGGCCTCCAATGAACCTTCGGCGAACGGTGGCCACACGAAGCCCGTAGCTGATGATGTGCAGATGGATTAACTTTCGGTAAATCAGCGCACGGCCGCTTTGTGGTCTTGATGTCGGCAACGGCTTTTCTCCTTTTCCGTTCGTTATGAAAGCTGCTTTCTCCCGACTTGCGCTGCTGCTGCTGGTGACCGCCGCCGCCTGCCGAGCCACCTCGCCGCCGGCTCGCAATACCTTGCCCCGCCGCCAGCCGCTTACCGAAGCCACCACTCCTGAAAACGCCGAACCGAGCCGCAAAGACGGCCTCGCCCTCCCCGACACTACCCGCCGTGCAGCACCCCAACAGCCCTAAATCCGACGTCACCGACACCTATTTTGGCGTAACCATCCCCGACCCTTACCGCTGGCTCGAAGCCCTTGACTCGCCGGAAACCGCGGCGTGGGTCACGGCGCAAAACGAAGTCACTTTTGGGTACCTGAGCCAAATTCCTTTCCGCGACAAAATCCGGGAGCGGCTCACCGAAATCTGGAACTACGAGCGCTACGGCGTGCCCGAGCAAGTGGGTGACGACCTGGTGTTCAGCAAAAACGACGGGCTGCAAAACCAGGCCGTGCTCTACCGCCAGCGCGGCGATAACGAGCCGGAAGTGCTGCTCGACCCCAACAAGTTTTCAGCCGATGGCACCACGGCCCTGGCTGGCCTTGAGTTCAGCAACGACCACCGCTACCTGGCTTATGCCACCAGCAGCGGCGGCTCTGACTGGAACCAAGTCCGCATTCTGGACCTGACCACCAACGAGCTACTGCCGGATGAGCTGAATTGGGTGAAAGTATCGGGCACGTCCTGGGCCAACAACGGCTTCTACTACAGCCGCTACGATGCTCCCAATGCCGGCGACAACGACCTGTCGGGCAAAAACGAGTTTCACAAGGTGTACTTCCACCAACTGAACACGCCGCAGTCGGCCGACCAGCTGGTGTACGAAAACCCGAAAATGGCCTTGGGCTTTCGCATTGCGGGCATCACCGAGGACGAGCGGTTCCTGAGCTTGTACCTGACCGACGGCCTCTCCGACGGCAACCGCCTGCTGGTGCGCGACCTCTCCGACCCTGCGCAAGCCGACCGCTGGACCACGCTCGTGGAATCCTACGAATTCAGCAACACCGTCATCGGCAACGTGGGCGGCGAAGTGCTGGTGTACACCAATTACCAAGCTCCCCGTTTCCGCGTGGTGCGCATCGACCCCACGCAACCGCAGGAGGCCAATTGGCGCGAAGTGCTGCCCGAAACCGAAAACAAGCTCGAAAGCGTGAGCCACGTGGGCGGCCGCCTCATGGCCGGCTACTTGCACGACGCTAGTTCACAGGTAAAAGTGTACTCCGAGTTGGGCGAATTCCAACACGACGTCCAGTTGCCGGCGATTGGCACGGCCAGCGG
>DASVTG010000159.1:0-5400 GCA_036387695.1 Hymenobacter sp.
CGGGCTCGATGTAGGTGGGGTTGGTGCCGGAATAGCGGTGGGTGCGCTTGGCCGCGTCGTTGGGCAGGGTGCGCAACACCAGGGCTTCGGGCATGGAGCGGTCGGGCTGGGCAGCCAGGGCGGCTTGCACGTCGGTCAGCATCACCACCAAATCGCCGTTGGGCTGCGGGCACGGGGCCACGCTCACCAGCCGGGCCACGAAGAGAAAACGGCGCAAACACTGGTTGAGCGTCACGGCCGGGTCGGGCGAAATGTGGCCGTAGCACTCGGTGTGGGTGCCGTTGCCGTGGGGCGTAAGGTGCACGCGCTGGTAGTTGGTGCTGCCGCCCAGCGCCACGCTCCCCACAAAGCTGCCCACCCGAACGGTGTCAAACTGCACGGGCTCAGCCCAGAAGCAATTCACCTGGTCTGCGCCGGGCGCGAGGGGCAAGGAAATGTCAATGGGCGCGGCGGGGTCGAAGGCGTAGGTGCGGCCGGCGTAGGGATAGGTGGGAAGCAAGGGGCGCGGGCAATGGTTAATGGGTGACCGATTGGGCTGGTGCCGCCGCTGAAGCGGTAGCAGCCAATTGGTTTAGAATGCGGCTGATTTTCACGGCCTGACTGACAATGATGAAATGCCCACCGGCCAGCAAGCTTGGTTGGCCGGCACGCCAGCCGACAAACGGGCAGCATAAGTTCCCAAGGGCTCATTGAGCGACTGCACCGGCAGCCAGCGCAATACGTGCACCTCTCCTACTAGCTGCAGTCCCTGAAATACCCGTTCATCAGCTCCGAGCCCAGGAATTAAGTAAAAGACGGGAGAGGTGACGGCCATTACCAGGCCGGCTATGTGTCGAGGCGCACGAACACGCCTTCGAGGTAAAAGATGTTGTGCGGCTGCGGGTCGTCGATGCCTTCCTCGTCTTCCTCCCCGTCCTCGGCGGCGGGGTAAGTCACCGACAGCTTCAGGGCCACGCTGGGCAGGGGCACCGGCAGCTTGTCGTCGGAGTTGTATTCGAGCAAGGCGGGCCAGTTGCCAGCGGCCAGGGCTTCGGCTACCTCTTCCTGCATGGCTTCGGCGCGGTCGTGCGCCAGGCTCAGGAGCGTGTCGAGGGCTTTGAAAGGCAGGGCCAAATGAAAAAAGTGGGTGTCATTGTCGAAAAAGGTGGTGGCCCATACGGTCACGTCGTCGGTGTTGTCGAAGACGATGGCCACGATGTAGACCTGTTCCACGAAGAAGTCGGCTTCGTCTGCAATGCTGTCACTCAATAGGTTCATGGGACCACAGATTTAACGGATTCTAACGGATGAAACGGATTATTTGTGGTCTCGGGCAAAAGTAAGCGACTGCATTGGGCCACACTGAGCGGAACCACAGTAATCCGTTTCATCCGTTAGAATCCGTTAAATCTGTGGTCTCGAACAGCTCCAGCGTGATGTGGTCGGCCAGCAGCTTGCCCGCGTCGGTCAAGGTAAGAACTTCCTTGTGGATGCGCACCCAGCCGTTGGCTTGCAGCTCGGCCAGGTACTCGGCGCGCGTGGCGGGCAAGTCGAGGCCGTGCTGGGTGCGCAGGTAGGCCAGGTCGCAGCCGCGGGCGGTGCGCAGGGTGGTGAGCAGGTATTCGTTGGCGCGGTCGGTGGCCGTGAGGGCGTCCACGGTCACGGGCACCTCGCCGCGCTCGAGCACCGCGGCCACGTACTGGGGGTTGTTGGCCAGGGTGAACTGGCGGTTCTGGCCGTCGTAGCTGTGGGCACTGGGCCCAAGGCCGAGGTAAGGCACGCCGCGCCAGTAGTTGCCGTTGTGGCGGCTCTCGCGGCCGGGCCGGCAGAAGTTGCTGATTTCGTACTGCTCGTAGCCGTGGGCGCGCATGACGTCCAGCAGCATTTCAAATTGAGTGGCCACGAACTCATCGGGCGCAGCCTTGAAAGTGCCCTTCTGCAAACGGTGGCCGAAGGCGGTGCCGGGCTCAATGGTCAGCGCATAGGCCGACACGTGCGGCACGCCCAGCGCAAAGGCATTGGCCAGGTCGGCTTCCCAGATGTGGTGGCCCGGCGCGGGTACGCCGTATATCAAGTCAATGGAAATGTTCTCGAAGCCCGCGTCCTGCGCCCGGCGCACGGCCGTGGTGGACTCTTCGGCGGTGTGGGCGCGGTTCATCATCCGCAGGTGGGGCGCGTAAAAGCTTTGCAGGCCGATGCTGAGGCGGTTGATGCCGGCCCCCTGCAGTTCCTGGAGCTTGGCGGCGCTGAGGTCGTCGGGGTTGGCTTCGAGGGTGATTTCTGCCGCGGCAGCCACGGCGAAGTGGCGGTGAATGGCGGTGAAAATCTGGTTTAACTCGGCCGCACTGAGCAAAGACGGCGTGCCGCCACCGAAGTAGATGGTTTCTAAAGTTACCCCCGTGCCCAGGTACTCCCGGCGAAGCTCCACTTCCCGCACCAAAGCTTCGACCAACCGGCTTTTCAGTCCCAGCGAGGTGCTGAAGTGAAAGTCACAATAATGACAGGCTTGCTTGCAGAAAGGAATGTGGAGGTAAAGGCCAGCCATGGGAGGGCAGATAAAAGATGCTGGAGTGGAAACGAAGGGCGCTGAAACAACATTCCCGGCCGGCAGCTGATGCGTTGCTCCACAAAGGTAACCGCGTCGTATGTCGGGTTCGGTTGGCTCCCCTTCCGGGTTATCTTCGGGAATTAAACGCCGGCTTTCGCGTTAGCACCTCGAATGATTACCAGGTTACCGCTGCGCTTTTGGGGAATGCTGCTACTTGGCTGGCTGGCCGGGCCAGTGGCCTGGGCCCAAACCCCAACCCTGGACCCCAACGCGCCCAACCAACCCGGCTTGGCCTCCCCCGCCCTGCCACCAGCCGCGCCGCCCCCGCTCGCCGCCCCGCGCCGCGTACTGGCCCACCCCCGCGTGCTGCTGCTCGACGCCGAAGCCGCCGACCAGCCCCAACTGCGCCGCTACAAAGTGCGCGCCACCGTGCCCGATTCGCTCAGCGCCTTGCGCGAAGTGCGGGAACTGGTGCTGGCGCTGCAGAACGACGCCTATCTCACGGCCTCGGCCGACGACATGCGCTGGAGCCGCGACACCGTGCGGGTGCGGCTGTACGTGGGCACGCAGTTTCGCTGGGCTTACCTGCGCAACGGCAACCTCGGCGACGGCCTGCTGACCCGGGCGGGTTTCCGTGAGAAGTTTTTCCGCGGCACGCCGTTTTTGCCCGAGGACTGGACCAAGCTGCAGGAACGCATTTTGGTGGAAGCCGAAAACCAGGGCTTTCCGTTCGCCACCGTGGGCCTCGATTCTATACAGTTGAGCGACCACGACATTGCCGGGCGCGTGGTGCTCAAGCGCGGCCAAGCCGTGGTGTTTGACTCGCTGCAGATTGTGGGCAACACCAAGACGAAAAAGCGCTTCCTGACCAAGTACCTCCAGATTTTCCCCAACCAGCCGTTCAGCCAGCAGCGGGTGGCCGCCGCGGCCCAGCAGCTTCGCCAGCTGCCGTATTTGAAGCTGCGGGCCGAACCGGAAGTCCGGTTTGCGCAGGGCAAAGCGCGGGTGTACCTGTTGCTCGACGACCGGCCCTCCAACCAGTTCGACGCCATTGTGGGCATCCTGCCGAACGCCGACGCCAACAAAACGGGCGTGCAATTCACCGGCGACGTCACCATCAACCTGCGCAACATCAAGGGCGGCGGCAAGCAAGTGGGGCTGCAATGGCGCAAAACCGACGCCATCTCGCAGCTGCTCGATGCCCAATACGTGCATCCCAATTTCTTTGGGACGCCGCTGGAAGTGGCCGGCACCTTCAACCTCTACAAGCAGACCGGTGCGTTTACCACCATCCGGCCGCGGCTGCAAGTCACCTACCCCACGGCGCGGGCGGGGCGCATCAGCTTCTTTGCCGAGCAGCGCGGCTCCTTTTTGGGTTATGACAGCATTACCTACGCCAACCTGCGCCAACAGGGTCAGCTGCCCGAAAACCTGGACTCCCAGTACAATTCGTACGGCCTGGGGTATGCGTTCAACAGTTTGGACGATTTGTTTTTTCCGCGGCGCGGCGTTTTGCTCAGCGGCCAGGGCGCCGTTGGCACCAAAAGCATCAATCAGAACGTGCAATTGGGGCCCGAGCTCTACGCGGGCCTCCCCCTGCGGTCCACCCAGTACACCTTTGGCCTGCGGGCCGAGCGTTATTTCCCGGTGAAACGCGCGGGCGTGCTGCTGTTGCGCCTGCGGGGCGAAGGCTTGTTCAACCCCCGCCTGTTCACCAACGACCTGCTGCGTTTGGGCGGGTTGAACTCCTTGCGGGGCTTCAACGAAAATCAATTTTACACCAGCACCTACGCCGTGGCCACGGCCGAATTCCGGCAATTCGTCGGCAACGATTCCTACGTGTTTCTGTTTGCTGACCAGGCCTATTTACGGCACTACATCGCCGAAAAGCGCGTCCTTGACCAGCCCACGGGCTTGGGCGCGGGGCTGAGTTTGCGCACGGCGGCGGGCATGTTCCAGTTTGTGTATTCGTTGGGGCAAGCCACCACCATTGGCCAGAAATTCGGGTTCAACGCCTCGAAGATTCACTTCGGGTTAACCAGCCGTTTCTGATGTAGCGCGGCCGTGCCCGGCAGGGACTTTTACGCCATTTCGTCGGATTTTGGCAGGGTGAAAAGCGCGACTGCGCCAGTGTGTCGGACAGGTAAAAAGTTGCCGTCAAAAACCCGCCAATACGGCTGATATTCAGGCACAGTAGGCCCGCAATCAGATTGGTACATCATTTGTCATAGCAAGCACGAAGCCGCCCCTAAAACCGGCTCCTTGCCATGAAATTTATCAGCCCGAAATTCATCCGTACCATTGCCCCGCAGCTTGACTTGCTCAACACCATCGGCGGCGGCGTAGCCCAGCCCCAGCTGCGCATCGACCAGCGTCCGAAAGGCGTGATTGTGCGCGTGGCCATGCCCACCGTGCCCGCCGAAAGCTTCCGCGTGGTGCTCGACAAGCAGCGCCTCACCGTGTTCGGCGAGTACCGCCACGAGCCCACCGACCAGCTGGCCGCCCCGCTTTTCGTGCAGACGCTGAACCTGCCCGGTAACCTCGACCTCGCCCGCATCGACGCCGTGCACGAGGGTGCTGAGCTGCAAGTGCGCATCCCCTTCCTGAACCCCACCGACCAGCAGCGCGAAATCGACATTCGCCACAACTAAGCTGCCCGTGGCGCCGACCGCCGCTATCTGATTACTTTTTTATAACGCCGGGACCGACCGGCACCGCAGTCCATCGATAACGCCGGGGCCGACCGGCTGCCACCCACGCCTTTTGGAGTTCACTCTTGAGCCACCGCCCGCAGCGGTGGTTTTGTTTTTGACCACAGATTGAACGGATTTCAACGGATTATTGGTGGTTCCGCTCGTTCGCCAGACTATTGC
>DASVTG010000160.1:0-11134 GCA_036387695.1 Hymenobacter sp.
AATTGTGGTGATAAAAGGCCAGCCCTCGGTTCTCTCAATGGCTGACTTGCGGGGGGTCCGGGCCATGAGCCGAATGCGGGCGCCACCCGCAGCGCGGGCACGTTGGTGGCCCGTTTCTACACCGGCGTGCTACAGCACAAGGGCGTGCTGGGGGCGTCCTCGCTGCTGCTCATGCTGGGGCTGGCCGCCGGCATCCCGCGCCTGCGCGCCGACACCTACACGCTGGGCTATTTTCCGGCCTCGCACCCCGTGGTGCGCGACCACCAGCGAATGCAAGCCGCTTGGAGGCCCTACCTGCCGCTGGAACTACTGGTGCGGCCCCGGCTGGGGCACACGCTTCACAGCAGCGCCGTGGTGCGCGCCGCCGTAGCTTTCGCCGACTCGGCCCGCCAGCTGCCGGGCGTGGGGCGGGTGTTTGGCTTTCAGTCGCTGTATCAGGGCGGCCTCGAAGCACAGTTCGGTGCCAAAAGTCGGCGGGCCCTGAGCAGCGAATCCATCCTGCGCCTGGTTGCCAAAAGCGTGCAGGACGACTATCCGCAACTGGCTCGCCAGTTCCTGGCCGACTCGGGCCGCCTGGGCCGCATCACGGTGTCAGGCCGCATGCTTTCGGCCCGGCAGCTCACCGCCAAAACCGACTCGCTGCTGCGCATTGCCCAAGCCACGCTGAGGCCCGTGGCCACCGTGACGCCCGCCGGCTACCAGCCCATGCGGGCATCGTCAACTACGTCACCTCTTCCCAAACCAGCAGCTTGCTGCTCTCTTTCGGGTTGGTGTTCGTGCTGGTGTGGTTGTTCATTCGCGACTTTAGGCTGGCCGTGCTTAAGGTCATTCCCAATCTGTTTCCCGTGCTGGTGGTGTTGGGCGTCATGGGCTGGCTCGGCATCACGCTCGACACCGCCACGGCCAGCATTGCCGCCATTGTGCTCAGCTTCAGCGTCGACGACACCATGCACTTTGTGTATCAGTACCGGCAGCACCGCCGCGCCGGGCAAACACCCGCGGCGGCTCGGCTCAGCACCATTGTCCACGTGGGGCCGGCCATTGTGCTCACCAGTCTCATTCTGTTTCTCGGCTACGCGTTTATGATGCTCGGCTCGCTCACGGCCGTGGCCATTGCCGGCGCGCTATTTGGGGAGCTGGTCATCTTCCCCATCGTGCTGGAGCGTTTCGACCGAGAAAAATCAACCGGTTCTAAGTGCCTACTCAAAACTAGAACGCCCTGCTGAGTGGTCGAAGCAGGACGTTCCTTTTTCCTGTTTTGGAGCCCCTTTCCTTGCAAACCTGGGCCGTTCTGTCTTACCCGCGCCGCAGCACAGCTGCCGCCTCTTTGGCGAAGTAGGTCAGGATGGCGTCGGCGCCGGCGCGCTTGATGCTGGTGAGCACCTCCATCATGGTTTTTTCGCCGTCGAGCCAGCCGTTTTGGGCGGCCGCTTTCACCATGGCGTACTCGCCGCTCACGTTGTAGGCCGTCACGGGCAGGTGGGTGCGCTCTTTCACGGCATGAATCACGTCCAGGTAGCTCAGGGCGGGCTTTATCATCACCATGTCGGCGCCTTCGGCTTCGTCGAGGGCCAGCTCGCGCAATGCCTCACGCTTGTTGGCGGGGTTCATCTGGTAGCTCTTTTTGTCGCCTTTTTTCGGGGCCGAATCCAGCGCATCGCGGAACGGACCGTAGAACGCCGAGGCGTACTTGGCCGTGTAGCTCATGATGCTCACGTGCTGAAACGCATTCTCATCGAGCACCCGCCGAATCCAGGCCACGCGGCCGTCCATCATGTCGCTGGGCCCGATGATGTCGGCGCCGGCGCGGGCCTGGGCCAGGGCCATCTGGCCGAGCACTTCCAGGGTGGCGTCGTTCAGGATTTCGCCGGAGTCGGCGTCCACCACGCCGTCGTGGCCATCGGAGCTGTAGGGGTCCATGGCCACGTCGGTCATCAAGACCACGTCGGGAAACTGACGCTTAATCTCAGCCACCGTTTTCAGGTACAGGCCTTCGGGGTTGGCCGACTCGCGGGCCAGCCGGTCTTTCAGCGAGTCGTTGATGCTGGGGAAGGGTGCGAAGGCTTTGATGCCCAATTCCACGCACTGGCCCACTTCGTCGATGAGGCGGTCGGCGGTGTAGCGGTAAATGCCCGGCATGGACTTCACCTCCAGGGTCTGGTTCTGGCCCTCAATCAGGAAAAGCGGAAACAAAAAATCGTGGGTGGTGAGGCGGGTTTCCTGCACCATGTCGCGGATGACTTCGGACTTGCGGTTGCGCCGGGGGCGGTGGGTAGGGAGCATAATATCAAGGCGCGCTGAGCCGGGGCCACGCGCGAGAAAAGATGAAAAGAACGTCGCTACTCAAAGCAAAAACGCGCGGCAAAGTTCGCCCAGAAACCCGCTAATGCCCGAACGGGTCCAGATAAGCCACCAACACGGCCAAGGCCGCCGCTCCGGCCAGAATGCCCCACACCAGCCCGCCGCTCAGCAGCAGCCCCACCAGGGCCACCGGCAATACCACCAGGCCCAGAATGCCAAACACCGTGGTGCCCAGGCCACGCTCAGCCGTGGCGTGCGGCCGGGTGAGCAGCTGCCGCGTCCGCGCAACCGGGGCTTTTGCCACCCGGCGTGGCTCTGGGGCCGGAGCCGTCGCACGCGCCTTTTTGTGCAAGGTGCGGGCGTGGCGGCTGCGGTGCCGGTCCAACGGCCGAAATACGGGCTCATCTTGCGCCACTGCCGCAGCCGCGGGCGCAGCGCTGGCAAGCTGGGCCGCTGCGGTGGGCTGCGGCTGGTCCGCGGCACCTTTTTCCGACAGCGTAACGGGTTGAAAAGAGAAGCCGGGGCGGGTGCTTTGGCAGTTGGTGGTCAACCCAATCATAGCCCAGGTCAGCAGCGCCAACAGGCGGCGGTTTGTAGAAAGGTTCATGAACAAGTGTCGGAAACGCTACTGTACGCACCTAGCAGGGTTTCCGCCATCGGCTCCCGTACCAGCGCCTGCCAAAAGTAGGGTTCCGGTTGGCAAAGCGCCACGATGCTCAGTGTCCCTTCACGCCTGTGATGATGTAATGCTTGCCAAAAAAGTGGCGAAACGGGTACATTTTCCATTTCAGGCCGTCGGGCAAGCGCGTGTGGAGGCGCTTCAGATACAGCAGTTGGAACGGATACGCCAGCAAAGCAAAAGGCAGGTAAATGATGTCTTTGGCGTAAAACGACGTGTATTGCACGTCTTCGATGGTGATGCCGTGGGTGCGCAACAGGCGGATGAGCTCCTGAATGGGCACGTTCTGCGTCACCTCCTCCGAGTCGTCGTACACCGGCCGGAACATGCGGTGCCGCGCCAGCAGCAGGTAGGCCAGCCGGTCGATAATGGTGGCGGAATTGTCGTTGGTGAGGATGAACGTGCCGCCGGGCTTGAGCCGCGCCACGCAGTTGCGCACAAACGAGAGGGTGTTGCTGAACATCATCACCCCGCTGATGGACGTGACGAGGTCGAACTGCGGCTGGTCGGGCAGCGAAAAATCCCGGGTCAAGTCCATCGCCACAAAGGGAATGCTCTGGGGGTTGCTGCGCGGTGGGGCGATGTCGGCTCCGCACAGGCTGGCGTTGGGAAACAGGGTCTGCAGGTACGACAAAAACTCCATGTTGCCGCAGGGCAAATCCAGCACCCGGATGGGCACCTGCGGGTTAAACCGATGCAGAAGGCCCGTTAATACGGTCAGGTTGACGCCTTTCTGCGTTTGCGCCCGCTGCACAACGAGATTGTCTGGCAGAGCAGTGGTGGTGACCATAAGCTGAAAAGAAAGTTCTGTCGAAGGAGGGGTGCGCTCGCTTCTTTTCCTTGCTCAAGCTACTCATTCCTGACTTTACTTTTCGATGTTGAAGATTGGTTGATAAGTAGTTAACCTTATTGGTCTTCTTAAGCCTTAACCATGGGCTGGCGTTAAGTACAGTGCATCAGGGCAAAGCCGTATCAGGACAATGCCTTTGATTTTTTACATCCTGCTCAGCAGCTGTGCGGCTTGCCACCCCGTGCCGGCCCCCAGGGCCACGCCCATGCCGTTGCAGCGCACCGCGGCCAGCACGCCCGGCCGTACCCATTCGACAATGGGCGCCAGCGCGGGCCCAAATCCCATCACCCCGCTCCATCGGTAGGCTACACGCGGACGTTGGCCGGGCACAATGACTTCGCGCAGCAGGGTTTCCAGGTACTGCTGCACCGGCTCCGTCAGGCCAGCGACGGTGGTTTCCTCGGCGGCAAAATCCAGGTTGCGGCCGCCGCCCAGCAGGATGCGGCGGTCGGGCAGCTGGCGAAAATAGGCGTAGCCGTGGTCGTAATGGAAAGTGCCGGGCAGCTGCACTTCGGGCAGCGGCTCCGTCACCAGTACTTGGCCGCGGCCGGGCGTCACGGCCAGGTCCGGCAGCAGCTCCGTGGCAAAGGCATTGGTGGCCAGCAGCGCCTGTCCGGCCTCAACGGTGGCGCCGTTGGCAAGTTGCAGCTGCACCGTCCCGCCTGCTGACCCTATGCTTGCAACCGCGCAATCAGCCAGCACCGGCACGTCGGCGGCCCAGGTACGGCTTAGCAGCGTGCGCATCATGCGGCCCGCATCCAGGCTGCCCTCGCATTCGTTCTTCAGCAGCGTGCCCACGCCGCCAAAGCCGAAGCTGCTGGCCTCACGGCTGGCGTCTCGAAAGGTGCAGGCGTGCCCCACCACCGGTGCCAGCAGCTCGTTGAAATAGCCGATTTTGTCCCGGCATTCTGCCGCCAACGCCGCTTCCTCGTGCCGAAACAACTCGTAGCCGCCCACCGCCTGGTACTCCAAGGCCGCGTCGCCCACTAGCTCGCGCAGCCGCCGCAAGCCCGTGTAGCGGGCGGCCACCACCGCTTGCAAATCGCCGCGCTTTTCCTGCTCAATCAGTTCGGAAATCGAGCCAAAGCACGCAAAGCCGGCGTTCTTGGTGGACGCCCCGCTGGGCAGCGCGCCGCGTTCCAGCACCACCACGCGCCAGGCCGGCCGCTGCTGCTTTAGGTACAAAGCCACCGTCAGGCCCACCAGCCCCGCCCCGACGATGGCCACATCAACCGGCCCAAAGAAAGACTGGTGCTCCCAGTACGATAGCGCAAGGTTTCGCAAGGTGAAAAGAGGTTACGCAAGGTGGAAGATGCGGACTGCTGCATCAATGGAACAAACTTCGCGAAACCTCTTTTCACCTTGCGAAACCTTGCGCTCAGAAGGCCAGAATTACCTCTTCAATTACGTCGCAGGCTTCGTGCAGCTGCTGCTCCGTGATGACCAGCGGCGGCGCAAAGCGAATGATGTCGCCGTGCGTGGGCTTGGCCAGCACGCCGCGCTCCATCAGGGTCACGCACACGTCCCAGGCGGTGCGGCCGTCTTCGGCCGGCACAATAACCACGGCGTTGAGCAGGCCTTTGCCGCGCACCAATTCCACCACCTCGGGCCGCTTGGCTTGCACCTGGCGCATCCGGTCGCGGAAAACTTCGCCCAGCTTGGCGGCGTTGGCGGCCAGGTTTTCTTCTTGCAACACGTCCAGGGCCGCCCGCATCACGGCGCAAGCCAAGGGGTTGCCACCAAACGTGGACCCGTGCTGGCCGGGCTGGATGGTGAGCATGACGGCATCGTTGGCCAGCACGGCCGAAACCGGCAGCACGCCGCCGCTCAACGCCTTGCCCAAAATGAGCACGTCCGGGTGCACGGCCTCGTGGTCGCAGGCCAATAGCTTGCCCGTGCGCCCCAGCCCGGTTTGAATCTCGTCAACAATAAACAGCACGTTGTGCGCCTTGCAGATGGCCGCCGCCCGGGCCAGATACCCCACCGAGGGCACCATCACGCCCGCTTCGCCCTGAATGGGTTCCACCATAAAGGCGCACACGTGGGGCTCCTTCACGGCCTCTTCCAGCGCCTCCAAGTCGTTGTAAGGCACCACCTGGTAGCCGGGCATGTACGGCCCAAAGCCGCCGGTGCTGTCGGCGTCGGTGCTAAAGGAAATGATGCCGGTGGTGCGCCCGTGGAAATTATGCTCGGCCACAACGATGCGCGCCATATTCGGCGCAATGCCGCGCTCCTGGTAGCCCCACTTGCGGGCCAGCTTGAGCGCCGTTTCCACGGCTTCGGCCCCCGAATTCATCAGCAAGGCTTTGTCGTACCGAAACAGTTCGCACAGTTGCTTTTCGGCCGCGCCGAGTTGGTCGTTGAAAAAGGCGCGCGACGTGAGCGTAAGCTGCCGGGCCTGCCGCGTCAGCGCCTCGATGATGCGCGGGTGGCAGTGGCCCTGGTTCACGGCCGAGTAGGCCGAGAGGAAGTCGAAGTACTGCTTGCCGTCCACGTCCCACAGGTGCACGCCTTCGCCGCGGTTCAGCACCACGGGCAGCGGGTGGTAGTTGTGCGCGCCGTACTGGTCTTCGAGCTGCATCAGCTGCGCAGCACGGCTGGAAGTGGCGATAGGGGAGGGAGCGGTTTGCATGGTACAGGTGGGAGTGGTGGTCAGGGGCAAAATTACGCGTTTCCGGCCTCGTGGTCTTCGGCTGAGCCGCGGCTACCGCAGGCGCAGGCCTTCCAGTTGGCGCGCCGTTTCGGTGTAGCGGCCCACGTAGTTGCCTTCTTCGCGGCCGCTGGCCCGCAGCAGCGTCCAATCGAGCACGGCGGTTTCGGGGAAGCTTACGGGCAGGGGTTCCGTGGGGTGCGAAGAATCGGCGGCGTTGGGCAACAGCAGCGCCTGCACCGTGGTGCCGTGCCAGCCCAGCACCCGCGCCGACGCTTGCCGGAAACTGGTGTCGGTGGCCGCCACGCGCACCGAAAGCAGGAACTGGTCGCCTTGGGGCAGCCCGGCTAAGAAGCGCTTTTTGGCTTGCGGCAAGGTGCGCAGCGCCTCCCGCACGGGTTCGGCCAACACCCTTTCGTCGCGCGCCAAGGCCGGCCGTACGCCGGCCGGTGCCGTAGCCGCCGTGAGCACCTGCGGGGCCACGGCTTGGGCGGTTGCGGGAAGAGGCCGCAGCACCAGCGCATTGGTCAACAGCAGCATCGCGAAGAAGAGTAGCTTTTCCATGGAGGTAGTTTCTTCCTGCGTTGACGAAATACGGCGCCCGATGCTTTCAACGAAGCCGGCCGTAACTTTGATTACTCCATGCCTGCTCCCGTTCCCCAGCCGCTCCAGCCCGGCGACTTCTACTACACGCCCGAGGGCTACCTCGTCTTCACCGAGCAGTACCACCGCCGCCGGGGCAGCTGTTGCCAGAGCGGCTGCCGCCATTGCCCCTGGAAATTTCGGCCCAACGCAGGCTCTCAGGCGCCATCGGAACAGAAATAAGGGTGGGGTGCTTGGTGAATGCCAGACTTTTGCCGATATTTGCGGCCCGTTTCCCTGCTTTGTAATTCTTAACCCTCCGATATCATGGCCCGTGTTTGTGATTTGACCGGCAAGCGTACCCGCGTTGGCAACAACGTTTCGCACGCTAACAACAAGACCAAGCGCAAGTTCTACCCGAACCTGCAGAAAAAGCGCTTCTACATCCCCGAGCAAGACGCCTGGGTGACCCTGAAAGTAGCTACCTCCACCATCCGCACCATCAACAAGAACGGCATCATGTCGGTCCTGAAGAAGGCCAAGGAGCAGGGCTTCATCGTTTACTAAACTGAAGTTTTTGCGGTAGCAAGTGCGCAGTGGCCGGGGGCTTCTCCCGGAGCCCTTCCGTGCTGCCGGTACAAAATAATTTCAAAGCCAGCGCCGATACGCTTGCCCTCCCAGGCAACTGTATCGGCGCTGGCTTTGTCTGTTGGCGGTTATCTTGCACTATTGCTTGATTTTTAACGCCTGAATTTCATGCGGCTTCCCTTTACCTCCACACCACCAGGGCCGCAGCGCATGCGGCGCCTTTCGCAAGCGGCTATCAGCAGCGGGCTTTTGCTGTTGGGTGTTGCCGCCGCCGCGCAAAACCCAGCCTCCATCCCGGAGCCACTGACAGCTACCGCGGCGCCGGCCCGGCCCACCGACTTCCTCACGCCGGCCTTCCACAAGCAGCGGCGGGAGTTGCTGCGGGCCCAATTGCCCGCGAAGGGCGTGGCCGTGGTGTTTGCCGCCCCCGTTCGCAACCGGGCCAACGACGTGGACTACATCTACCACCAAAACCCGGACTTCTATTACCTGACGGGCTACACCGAGCCCGATGCGGTGTTGCTGCTTTTCAAAGAGCCGCGCACCGTTGGCGGCCAGGCCGGGGTTACCGAGGCGCTTTTCACCCAGCCCCGCAACCCCGCCCGCGAGTCCTGGACCGGCCGCCGCCTGGGCGCAGCGGGCGCCAAGTCCCAGCTAGCCCTGCAGTTCACCGCCGACAACAAGGACTTTTCCGCTGCCGGCATCAAGTGGGCTGAGTTCGACAAAATTCTTGTTCCCGAACTTCCCCTCGACACCCGGGACGACGCTGACGATGCCGCCGACCTTCACAGCTTGGTTGCCACGTTCCGGCAGCAAGCCAGCGTGCCCGCCAATTACAGCCCCACTGCGGCCGCCACCGAAAACGTAGTGCGCCGCTACGGAACCCGCGACACGAAGCGGATGGCCGAGTACCTCACTGGCCAGGTAAAGGAAAACCCTTCCTTGGCCTCCACGCCGCTAATCAGCGCTTACTTGGCTGCCACCACCGAAGCCGGCCGCCAAGCGGCCATTGCCGCCCATCCGCCGGGCCGTTTCGACGATTCCACCTTGGGCGAAAAGCTCGATGAACTGCGCGCCGTCAAAACGCCGGAAGAATTGGTTTTGCTGCGCCGCGCCATCCGCATCAGTGCCCAGGGCCAGCGGGAAGTGATGAAGCTGGTGCGCCCCGACCTGGGCGAAATGGAAGTGCAAGGCCTGCACGAATACGTGTACCGCCGCTACGGCGCCGAGTTCCAGGGCTACCCCAGCATCGTGGGCGGCGGCGCCAACGCCTGCATTTTGCACTACGAAACCAACGACCGGCAGCGCCTCGACAACGACCTGCTGCTGATGGACTGCGGCGCCGAATACCACGGCTATTCCGCCGACGTCACGCGCACCGCGCCGCCTTCCGGCACCTTCAGCCCCGCCCAGCGCCAGATTTACGAGCTGGTGCTGGCGGCGCAGGAGGCCGGTTTTGCCGCCAGCCGCCCCGGCGCCGCGTTCGACGCCCCCAACAAAGCAACCCAAGACGTGGTGGCCAGCGGGCTGATGAAGCTCGGCATCATCAAGAAAAAGGAGGAGTTCCGCAAGTATTACCCGCACGGCGCCAGCCACTACCTGGGCCTCGACGTGCACGACCGCGGCAGCTACGGCCCCCTAAAGGCTGGTAACGTCATCACCGTGGAGCCCGGCATTTACATCCCCGCCGGCTCGCCCTGCGACCCCAAGTGGTGGAACATCGGCGTGCGCATCGAGGACGACGTGCTGATAACGGCCACGGGCTACGAAAACCTCTCGGCGGAGGCTCCGCGGACCGTGGCCGACATCGAAAAGCTGATGGCCGAGCCCAGCGCCCTCGAAGGCTTCAAACTGCCGGAGCTGAAGTAGCGCAGTAGGCCATTCCCTTCCGTTCTGACGCTCCGTTCTGCTTCTACAACTGAAAGTTGCGCGACAATGCTTTGCGTTTTCCAAAAAGACCCGTACCTTTGCAGTCCTAAAATTAAAAACATACACCCCCGTCGAGATGGCCAAGAAAGGAAACCGGGTGCAGGTTATCATGGAATGCACCGAGCATAAAAACTCGGGGATGCCGGGCACCTCGCGCTACATCACCACCAAGAACCGCAAGAACACCCCTGAGCGCATCGAGTTGAAGAAATTCAACCCCATCCTCAAGAAAATGACCGTTCACAAGGAAATTAAATAACCTGAACAATGGCTAAGAAAGTAGTAGCAACTCTGAAATCGACAGAGAACGCCAAGAACTGGGCAAAGGTGATTCGTGCCGTGAAATCGGAGAAAACCGGTGCCTACACCTTCCGTGAGGAAATGGTCCTGCTGGACAAAGTGCAGGAGTACTTGGCCACCGGCAACAAATAAGTTGCCCCGGGCTTCGGCCACTCGCTTCGCGAAAGTTTAAAAAGTCCCACCTTCGTGGGACTTTTTCGGTTCATGGGGGTATGAGGGTAGGAATTGATGCGGGGTCACTGCCTTTGCTGAAAACTCCTAAGCTCTTGCCCTCTTACCCTCATCCCCTTCCCCAATGGGTCTCTTCGATTTTTTTAAAAAGGACAAGGAAAGCACCACGCAGCAAGCCTCGCTTGACGCGGGACTGGAAAAGACCAAAACCAATTTCTTTGAGCAGCTGAGCAAGGCCGTGGTGGGCAAAAGCACCGTGGACGAGGCCGTGCTCGACGACTTGGAAGGCCTGCTGGTGCACGCCGACGTGGGCATCGACACGACCGTGAAGGTCATTGACCGCATCGAGGCCCGCGTGGCCCGTGACAAGTACGTGAGCACCAATGAGCTGGACCGCATTCTGCGCGAGGAAATCGTGGCGCTGCTGGAAGACAACAACTCGGGCTCCATGGCCGTGTTGGACAGCGCCGGCAGTTCCGGCCAGCCCTACGTCATCATGGTGGTGGGCGTGAATGGCGTGGGCAAAACCACCACCATAGGCAAGCTGGCGCACCGTTTTCATGCGGCGGGCAAGAAGGTGGTGCTGGGCGCCGCCGACACGTTCCGGGCCGCGGCCGTGGACCAGCTCATCATTTGGGGGCAGCGCGTGGGCGTGCCCGTGGTGAGCCACGGCATGAACACCGACCCTGCTTCCGTGGCTTACGACGCCGTGCGCAAAGGCGTGGAACTGGGCGCCGACGTGGTCATCATCGACACCGCGGGCCGCCTGCACAACAAGGTGAACCTGATGAACGAGCTGAGCAAAATCAAGCGCGTGATGCAAAAGGTGATTCCCGACGCGCCGCACGAGGTGCTGCTGGTGCTGGACGGCAGCACCGGGCAAAATGCCTTCCTGCAAGCCAAGGAGTTCACCAAAGCCACCGAAGTGACGGCCCTGGCCATCACCAAGCTCGACGGCACGGCCCGCGGCGGCGTGGTGATTGGCATCTCGGACCAGTTCAGCATTCCGGTGCGTTACATCGGGGTGGGGGAGAAAATGACGGACTTGCAGCTGTTTGACCGGCATACGTTTGTCAACTCACTG
>DASVTG010000161.1:0-3702 GCA_036387695.1 Hymenobacter sp.
AGCAAGGCCACGGCCTGCGTCACCGATTCGGCCGTGCCGAGCACTTGCACGGGGTCGGGCTGGCGGGCCAGCATGTCGGCCAGGCGGCGGGCGGCCAGGGGTTCGTCTTCGACGATGATGGTGCGGAGGGGCATACTTTCAGGAGCAAGCAGCTACAGAGAACGGTCATGTCGAGCGCCGCCGAGACATGACGTTCCTTCAAATCAATTACAGTACCAGCAGCGGCAAAGAAACCACAAACTCTCCGGCTTCCTCCCCTATCGTCAGCGGCTTGTCGGTGAGGAAAGCGTAGCGCGCGGCAAGGTTTTTTAGGCCAAGGCCGCTGGCCTCGCCGGGTGCGAGGCGGCGCGGGCGGAAGGTGTTGCGCACGGTGAGGGTGGCGGTGGCGGCGTCGAGCGTTACGCTCACGCGCAGGGGCGCTGCCTGCAGAGCGGTGTTGTGCTTGATGGCGTTTTCGAGCAGCAGCTGCAGCGCCAGCGGCGGCACGAAAAAGCGGGCCAGCTCAGCCGCGGGCAGGTCCATTTCCACGGCCAGGGCGTCGCCCAAGCGTGTTTCTTGCAGAAACAAATAGCTTTCGGCAAAGCGCAGCTCGTCGGTGAGCGGCACCAGCTCGTGGCTTCCGCTGTCGAGCACGTAGCGGTACACTTGGCTGAGCTGGCGGATAAAGCGCACGGCCCGGGGCGGGTCGTTTTCCTCCACCAAGCTCGTCAGCGCGTTTAGCGAGTTGAACAGGAAGTGCGGGTCCACCTGCCGGCGCAACGAGTCGAGCCGGGCCACGGCGCTTTCTTTTTCCAGCCGTTCGGCCTGGATGGCGGCCTCGCGCCACTTCAGCAGAAAGGCCCGGCTGTGCTGAAACAACGACAGCAACGCCGTGACTACCAGCGGAAACGCAAACTGCGCCCACACCCGCGGCTGTAGCATGACGCTGGCCGGCTGGCCGAAATAGAGCGTCCGGTATCCCAGGTTCACCAGAAAAATGGCCACCAACGACGCCAGCAACGACACCGTCATGGTGAGCAGGAAGCGCCGCACCGGCGCCGCCCGCCACGACACAAACCGGTCGAGCCAGTCCACGGCCGTGCCGTTGACAAACCACAGCGAGGCCGTGTAGGACAGCGTGATGAGGAAGTTCACCACGGCCTCCTCCCGGTTGGCCGGCTGGTTGATGACCAGCGCAATGACCAGCGAGATGCTCAGTAGCACCAGCGCCACCCGCAACCAGCGCGGCATGGGCAGGCGGGCCGTGTCCGCAAACGAAGCGTCGCTCATGAGAATAAAATCAGCTGCAAATGACGAGGAAACGGAGCGTCAAGCCAACACCGCGGCCCGCCTCCGGGACCGGAAGGCATAGTAAAGCACGAAGCCGAGTTGCAGCGACATGCCCACCACGGACGGCCCAAACTGGCTGTACGGCTTGAACTGGGGCAGCACCGTGCCCGTGAACGCCGCCACCAGCGCGAAGTAAGAGCCTATCATCTTCCAGAGGTGGTCGTAGAGCCAGCCCCCGCCGCGCCACCATTCCGGAAACCTGAACCGCACCAAATCATATCCCAGCAAAGCGGTCAGGTAGCCCATGGTGGAATAGATAATCACCGGCGACCATACCAGCGGACTGCTCCGCAAGGCCGCCACAAACCCCGCCGAGCCCAGCAGGAATGCCAGCGTGACCGCCGCATCAGCGGCGGCGGGGCCGGTGGCCCGCGTGCGCAGCACCCGGTAGCCCGACCACGCCTGGTACACGCTCAGCAGCACCACCGTAAGCAGAAACGGCCGAAAGTTGAACACGGCCAACCCCAGCACCGCCGTGCACAGCACCACCACCAGCACCCGCAGAAACCAATGCCCCAGCCACACGTGCACCGCGCCGCCCTTGCGCACCAGCAGCGGCACCAGCCCCAGCAGCAAGGCCAAGCTGCCGCCGACAACGTGCAGGCCAATGTTAAAGGTGTGCAGGGTTTCCATGAGGAATAGCAAGCAATTAGTCTATGCAGCAGCTGTTAAGCTTGGCCACGCAATTTATTATGGCCGTCCTGCTGAGCTTGCCGAAGCATCTCTGCCGCAATACTAACCGAAATTAGTTGCGCAGTAGAGATGCTTCGGCAAGCTCAGCAGGACGTGTTTAGGAAAGGAACCTGTTTATAAAACCTGGGCTTACCTACTTCGCAGCCGCGGTTTGCGCGCTCGCCGTCTCGTAGGCTCTCAAGCGGCCGAGCAACTGCCGCTCGCCCCAGTTGGGCATCAGCGGGGTGCTGGGTTGGAAGGCGGCGTAGCGGGTTTTGGCTTCGTCGTACACTGGCTTGGCCGCGTCGGCACCGCCGCCGAACATCTTGGGCGTGAAGTACAGGTTGTTGGCCTGCACCAGGTAGATGCGCGGGTTGGCGGGGTTCAGCTTTTTGGCCTCGGCCAGCGCCTCGTTCACCAGCCCGGAGTATTTGGCCGAGCGCATCATGGGCGAAATGCCCAGCCGGGCCTGGTGGATGTAGGCCTGCAGCACCAGCAGCTCCGACTCGTCGCCGCCCTGCCCGGCACGGCCCAGCTTGCGGGCGCGGCCGAGCGCGGCCTCGGCCTGGTCGAGCGTCTTGTCTTTGACGTCGCCATTCTCCTTGCTCTGAAAGCAGTTAATCAACAGCGCATACGCCTGGTAGTACTGGGGCAGCCAGTCGGTGGCCGCCACGGCGCTGGCCCGCTCAAACTTGCTGGCAATCTGCCGGAGCTGGGCGGGGTCGCCGGTGCTGAGCAGCTCCGTGATGGTGGCGGCCATCATCTCGGCATAGCCGGTGGTGGGAGCAGCAGAGGCGGTAGCAGCCGGAGCGGGGGCAGCCGGAGCCTGGGCAGCGGCCGAGTAAGAAGTGGCGGCCAGAACGAGGTGAATGAGGTGCTTTTTCATAACGCTTGAAAAAAGAGGGTGAGAAGCGGCGGCAACAGCGCCGGCCGTGATTGATGATTCAAAAGTGGCGGCCCGCCCCAACGGCTGAAATTTTCTGTGCCCGAAGCGTCGGATGAGGCGGACGAAGCGCAGGAAACCTCCGACGACCCCGAGCGCCGCGGCCAAATAAGCCTTATGGGGTTGTCGGCTTGCCAGCCCGCCAAGCCGCCCGGGGTCTTTCGTTTTCAGCTTGGCTTTGGGCTTCTCTTCTACCCCCTACACTGCTCTGCCTATGGCGTCTTTCTCCGCCGAATTGCGCGTGGCCGGCCACGCCTTTCCCGTGTTGCATTGCGCCTACGGCGTGCACCAAGCCACGCACCACCGGGGCCGGGTGAGCGCCAAGGCGCGGCGCGAGCCGGTGCACCTGACCCTGAGCGTGCCCGAGGGGGACGCGCTGCTGGCCTGGGCCGCCGACCCGCACAACCGCCAGGCGGCCCACGTCGTGTTCCGCGACGCCCGCGGGGGCGCGCCGCTCGAAACGCTGGCGCTGGGCGCGGCCTATTGCGTGAGCTACCAGGAGGAGTTTGTCAGCGGCAGCGGGAACGACGGGGCCTACTTGTGCCACCTGGTCCTCTCCGACCCCGACGGCTTCACCATCCAGGCCGGCGGGCCGGCCGCCGCGTTTGTGGCCCCGCCCGCCCGCGAGCACGGGGTGCCGGGGGTGGCGGCGCTGCTGGGAACGGCCATTGGCGGTGCCATGTCGGTGACGCGGACATTGATTTCTGCTTCCGAAGTGCCACCGCATCTGCCGGCTCCGGTGCCCAATCCTTCGCCCG
>DASVTG010000162.1:0-4269 GCA_036387695.1 Hymenobacter sp.
TCCGTTAGAAAATAATCGTTCACAAAATCCGTGAAATCCGATGAATCCGCACGAATCCGTGGTTCAGACTATTCCGCTCACCGTGACCGACCAGTTGGGCCGACGCGTGGCGGTGCCCTTTCCGCCGCAGCGCATCATTTCCCTGGTGCCTTCGCAAACGGAATTGCTATTCGATTTGGGCTTGGGCGATAAGGTGGTTGGCGTCACCAAGTTTTGCATTCATCCTGCCGAAGCGCGGGCCAAAACTGCGGTAATCGGGGGCACAAAAAACTTTGATTTCAAGAAAATCGACGCCCTGAAACCCGATTTAATAATTGGGAATAAAGAGGAGAATTACCAAAGCGGAATAGCACAACTGGCCGCCAAATACCCGGTATGGCTCAGCGACATTGGCAACCTGAACGAGTCCCTGGACATGATTCGCCGGGTGGGGTTCATTGCCGGCGCCAAGGAGAAAGCCGAAACCCTGACTGCGGGCATTGCCACTTCCTTTGCTGCGCTATCCACAGGTGCTTTGGGGGCTGTTCTGGTGGCGTATTTCATTTGGAAGAAGCCCTACATGGTGGCCGCCACCGGCACCTTTATCGATGACATGCTGCGCCGCGCCGGCTTCGTCAACGCCTTTGCCGCCCTCAGCCGCTACCCGGAAATCACCGCCGAGCAACTAGCCGCCGCGGCGCCCCAACGCATTTTCCTGTCCTCCGAGCCGTACCCGTTTGGTGAAAAGCACTTGGCCGAATTTCAGGAAATGTGCCCCGGCGCCCAGGTTGAAATCGTCGACGGCGAACTGTTCAGCTGGTACGGCAGCCGTCTGCGGCAATCTGCGGCCTACTTCAGTCAGCTTCAGTGACGGCGAAGCCGCTTTTGGCCAGTTCCTTCCAGAATTGCGGGTAGGATTTCTTCACCACCGTTGGGCTCTCAACGGTGAGCGGCCCGCGCAGGGCCAGCGGCGCAAATGCCATGGCCATGCGGTGGTCGTGGTAAGTTGCCACCGACTGGTTTTCGACTGCAAAATCCGTTGACTCGGCCCGAAAGCGGCCCGTGGCCACTTCGCGCAAGGTTCCGCCGAATTTGGCCAGTTCGGCTTGCAGCGCGGCAATGCGGTCGGTTTCCTTGATGCGCAGGCTTTCCAGCCCGGTCATTTCAACCGGCATGCGGCGCGCGGCGGCCACCACCGCCACGGTTTGGGCCAGGTCCGGGCAGTCGGTGAAATCAAACGTTATGGCGGCCGAACTTGAGGGCACGGCACGCTGCCTGAGGTGCACGCCGTCCGATAAAAACGTGGTTTCTATCCCGAAATGCTGCATCATGCCCACAATGGCTTGGTCGCCCTGCATCGAGGCTTGCCGCAGTCCGGGCAAAGTAATTTCCGAACCCGCCGGCGCCAACGCCACCAGTGAATACCAATAACTGGCGGCCGACCAGTCAGATTCCACCGTGTAGTCGGTGGGTTGGTAGGCGCCGGGGCGCACCTGCAGCGCGTCGCCGTTCGCCGGGCAGTCGGCCCCGAACAGCTGCATCAACGCCACCGTCATGCTGATGTAGGGCCGGGAGCCAACGTGGCCGGTAAGCTGCAAGCGCAAGCCGCCGGGGAGCTTCGGCCCCACCATCAGCAGCGCCGAGATGTACTGGCTGCTGATGTCGCCTCGTACGGTCAGTTTCGTTGGGCCAGTTGCGTCGGCGGTTGCGGCCGCAAAACCAGCCAGCTCCAGCGGCGGATATCCGTCGTTCTTCAGGTAATTGATGCGGGCACCCGCCTGCCGCAGGGCCTCCACCAGCACGCCGATGGGCCGCTCCTGCATCCGGGCGGTGCCGGTGAGCTGGCCGCGCCAATCCGTAACGGCGAGGTAAGCCGTGAGGAAACGCATGACGGTGCCGGCATCTTCCGCGTCGAGCCGGTTGGTGCCGGGCGCAGCAGCCAGGAGGGCGCGCATGAGCTGGGTGTCGTGGGCGTCGGAAAGGTTGCGCAGCGTGCCCCCCCCGGCCAGGGCTTGCAGAATGAGGGCGCGGTTGGCTTCGCTTTTGGAAGCCGGAAGTTGGGCAGTGCCGCGAAGCGGACCACCAGGCCAGGACAAGTGCATAAGTAATGGAGCGCACGCTTCTGCCCGCGCCTGAATGAAGTAGTAAAAATAGGCGTGGTGCTAGGCCGAAAGCCGATGGTAGTAGCGCAGCGATTCGGCAATTTCCGCCACCGTCACCGGCTGGTCAAATACGCCGTTGCCAATGCCGCTGAGCAAGGTGCAATTGATGGTTGCGCCCGAGTTTTTTTTGTCTTGCAGCGCAAATTCGGCAATGGCTTCGGTTTCGAGTCCCACGAACGACAACTTATCGAATACTGAAAACACGAAGGTTTCGATTTTGTCTAATTCCTCGGCACTCAGCAGGCCGCGCTGCAGCGATAGCCAGCTCTCGCACACCAGGCCCGCGGCCACGGCCTCGCCGTGCAGGGCCTCGCGGCCGGGCTGGGTCAGCAGGTAGCTTTCCAGGGCGTGGCCCACGGTATGGCCGAAATTAAGGAGCTTGCGCGGGCCGCTTTCCAGCGGGTCTTGGGCCACAATGCGCTGCTTCAGCGCCACCGACTCGCGGATGATTTCCGTCCAGTCGTCGGTCAGCCAGCCCAGGCGGCGGTACCGGGTGAAAGCCGCAGCGTCGGCAATGAGCCAGTGCTTGAGCACTTCGGCGTAGCCCGATTTGAGCTGGCGCGGGTCCAGGGTTTGCAGAAAGCGGGGCTCGACAAACACCGCAGCCGGCGCCTGAAACACCCCCAGCTGGTTTTTGTAGCCTTGGAAATCGACGCCGGTTTTGCCGCCCACGCTGGCGTCTACCTGCGCCAGCAGCGTGGTGGGCACCTGCACAAAGCGGATGCCGCGCTTGTAGAGCGACGCCGCAAACCCGCCCAAGTCCGTGACCACGCCGCCGCCCAGGTTCACCAGCACGGCGTGGCGGTCGGCGCGCTGCTCGGTGAGCTGGCTCCACACGGTGTCGCAGCTGGCCAGGGACTTATACTCTTCGCCGGCGGGGATTTCGATGAGGGAATAACCGGTCGGCAGGTGGGGCTCCAACAGCGGCAAGCACCGACGCGAAGTATTGGAATCGACCAACACAAGCACGCGGCTCACGGCCGGGCGGTGCAGCAACTCGGCCAAAGCCGGCAGGGCTTCGGGCCCAATGAGAACATAACTATTCATGGCGCAAAAGTCAGGATAAATTTTTCAGCCATTATGCCCAAAGCGAAGCAACCAAACAAGTCCGGCCACGGTCAGGGGTAAAACAGTGCCAACGCCCAGCACCCAAGCGCCGCTTTGGAATGAGTTTTGCACTTGCCGCCGCCTCTGCTTCTCCCTTACTAACGCTATGAAACACTCTTATCTTTCCTACTTCTTTCTGCTCACAACCAGCCTGTTACTCGGCTGCTCCAAAGGCACGGTTTCGCCCGAAGACGCGGATGCCGCGCTGCTGCTGGGCCGGTGGGAACTCACCCAAACCGATGGCGGCCTCTCGGGCAAAGTGCAGCCCGCCGACCCCGCCCAAAAGCAGGAAATCGTGTTCGATTCGCAAAACCGCGTCACGTTTCTGCTCAATGGCGTCGTGACGGGCACCTACACTTACTCCCTGTTTCAAGCCAACTCCAACGTGAACCGGCGGCCGCAAACCTTCTTGGCCTATGGCGCCCGTAGCGGTTCAAGCAAGGAATTCATCGAACGGATTTCCGCTGCTAAACTGGTTGTGGTAGAAGACTACGCCGACGGCTTGGGCTACTACTATACCCGCCGTTAACCTTCGCTGAGCGAACCTCTTGCTGCTTGCCATGAAAAGCCTGCCTCACTTTTTCCCGTTCCTGCTACTGGTTTTGACCGGCATGGTTGTCGGTTGCAAAAAGGACTCGGACACCGAGAAGGGTGCTGGCGCCGCGGTGGGCCTGGAAGGAACCTGGCGGCTGAAGGAGCGCCAGTGCTATTGCCCACCGGGCCAAGTGCCCAACGAAATGGTGAAGTTCACGGCTACCACCTTCACGTTTTTCAAAGACAACCGGCCAGCCAGCAGCGGCACCTATAGCCAAACAACCAGCGCGAGCTACTGCGGCCAAACCATCCAGACGCCGGCCCTGCGCTTCGTGTACAATGGCACCAGCCCGACTCTGCAAAACCCTTCCCTGACCCTGACCGACGGCACGCTGGTGCTGGATTACGGCCTTGCGTGCGATGCCGCCCGCGAGACTTACGTGCGGGTACCATAGTTTTCCTCACTTTTCTTCTTGCCCGACCATGA
>DASVTG010000163.1:0-3564 GCA_036387695.1 Hymenobacter sp.
ACCTGGAATTACATGTACCGCTACGAGCCCTGGAAAACCACGCCCAACTTCAAAACCACGGGCTGGACCACGGTGGTGGCGCCCTTCAACCAGTTCAGGCTAAAAGCCAACGGGGCCGATGGCACCGGCGCCGGCGCCGCCACGGTCAATGACTTGCTGGGTGGCATCGACGAGGTCATCAAGTTCATGTACGTGAACGACACGAACACGCCGCTTGCCAAGCTCGACATTGCCATCGACAACATCCGGGTGGTAAAAATCATTAACTAAAGCAGTTCGGAGTAAGGGTAGCGAAGCCCTACGGGTACGACCACGCTGCCCCTGCCCGCATTGATTCCGCTCTGAAACAGAGCAGTACTACGGCTGACTTCCAGTACCCGCGTGGCTTCGTCAGAGGCCCTGCGGCGAGAGAAGTCAGCCGTCTTATTGAAGGCCTGGCCGCTTTCTGCAGAACAACGCGGCTGACTTGCTTAACTCTCCATTGCCATTGCCCTATGAAAAAACTATTCTACCTGCTGGCCGTGTGCCTGTTGCTGGGCCACGGCGCGGCGGCGCAGGCCCCCGGCCGCGAGCGCCAGCTGATGGACTTTGACTGGCGCTTCGCCTACGGCCACCCCTTCGACTCCCAGCTGGACTTCAACCACGGCACGGGCTACTTCTCTTACTATGCCAAAACCGGCTACGGCGACGGCGCCGCCGCGCCGGGCTTCGACGACCGCAGCTGGCGGCAGCTCGACCTGCCGCACGACTGGGCCGTGGAGGTGGGCTTCAGCCCCAAAGCCAGCCTGAGCCACGGCTTCAAGGCCATTGGGCGGCCCTTTCCGGAGAGCAGCGTGGGCTGGTACCGCAAGGCATTCAAGGTGCCGGCCACCGACCTGGGGCGCCGCCTGGCGCTGGAATTCGACGGTGTGTTTCGCAACTCCCAGGTCTGGATAAACGGCCACCACCTGGGCACCGAGCCCAGCGGCTACCACGGGTTTCAGTACGACATCTCGGACTACCTGAACTACGGCGGCGACAACGTGGTGGCCGTGCGCGTGGACGCCACCATGGAAGAGGGCTGGTTTTATGAAGGCGCCGGCATCTACCGCCACGTGTGGCTGAGCAAAACGGCGCCCGTGCACGTGGCCCCCAACGGCACCTTTGTGAGCACCGCCCCGGCCGGCGCGGGCGCGGCCGTCACGGCCCGCACCACCCTCGTCAACGACGGCCCCGCGGCCCAAACCGTGGAGGTGACCCAGGAAATAGTGGACGCCAGCGGCAAAACCGTGGCCAGCAGCCCCGCCCAGGCCGTGCGCCTGCCCGCCCTGGCCCGCCAGGAGCTGAGTGCTACCGTGGCCTTGCCCCAGGCGCGGCTGTGGTCGCCGGACGACCCCTACCGCTACCAGCTGCGCACCCGCGTGAAGCAGGGCGGCCAAGTCACGGACCGCTACGACACCATGTTCGGCGTGCGCACCGTGCGCTTCGATGCCAACCAGGGCTTCTTTCTGAACGGCAAGCACGTGGTGCTACACGGCACCAACAACCACCAGGACCACGCCGGGGTAGGGGCCGCCCTCCCGGACGCCCTGCAGGATTTTCGCATCCGGGCCCTGAAAGCCATGGGCGTGAATGCCTACCGCACCTCGCACAACCCGCCCACGCCGGAGCTGTTGGAAGCCTGCGACCGGCTGGGCATGCTGGTGCTGGACGAAGTGCGCCTGCTGGGGTCGTCGGCCCTGCACCTGGCCGATGCCCGCCGCCTGATGGAGCGCGACCGCAACCACCCCAGCGTCATCGCCTGGTCGATGGGCAACGAGGAGTGGAGCGTGGAAGGCAACGAAACCGGCGCCCGCCTGGCCGCCGCCGCCCAGCGCCACGCCAAAACCCTGGACTCGACGCGCGCCGTCACGGTGGCCGTCAGCGGGGGGTGGGGCAACGGCATCTCCACGGTTGTCGACGTGATGGGCTACAACTACATCGTGCACGGCAGCACCGACGACCAGCACGCCAAGTTCCCGCAGCAGGCCAGCATGGGCACCGAAGAAGGCGCCACCTACGCCACCCGCGGCATCTACCAGACTACGCCCGAGCAGCAGTACGCCGTGGCCTACGACCGCAAAGGCCTGGGCAGCACCCTGGAGGAAGGCTGGACCCACTACGCCGCGCGGCCCTACCTGGCGGGCATGTTCATCTGGACGGGGTTCGACTACCGGGGCGAGCCTTCGCCCTTCCACTGGCCGGCCAACGTGTCCTCGTTCGGCATGCTGGACCTGTGCGGTTTCCCTAAGGACGACGCCTACTACCTGCGCGCCTGGTGGGGCACCGAGCCGGTGCTGCACCTGCTGCCGCACTGGAACTGGCCTGGCCGCGAAGGCCAGCCCGTGGAAGTGGTGGCCTACGGCAACTGCGACGAAGTGGAGCTGTTTCTGAACAAGAAAAGCCTGGGCCGCCAGCCCATGCCCCGCAACGGCCACCTGAGCTGGCAGGTGCCGTACCGCCCCGGCACACTGGAGGCCGTGGGCTACCGCGCTGGCAAGAAAACCCTGACCGACGTGGTGCGCACCACCGGCCCCGCCATTGCGCTGGCCCTGGCGGCCGACCGCACCACGCTGAGCGCCAACCGCCAAGACGTGAGCGTGGTGACCGTGCGCCTGCAGGACAAAAACCAGCTGTTGATGCCCACCGCGGGCAACGACGTCAGCTTTACCCTCAGCGGGCCCGGTAAAATCATCGGCGTGGGCAACGGCGACCCCACCTCCCTGGAAGCCGATAAGTTCCTGGAAACCATTCAGACGGTGCGCATCAGCAAGCTGGAAGAGCGGCCGGCCGAGAACCTGGCCCCCGAAAACCTGACGGCTTCGGTGGGGGCCTGGGCGCCCGCCTACAGCACCCGCCCGCCCGACGTGATGCCCACTGCGCCGCAGCCCAAGGCCTACGTGTACCGCGGCAGCTTTGAAGTGCCCGCGCTCGACCCGGCCGCGACCGTGACGTTTTTCTACCGCAGCCTCGGTCCCGAGCAGGCGCTGTACCTCAACGGCCAGCCGCTGGCCAAGAACTTGGCCGTCAGCAACAAGGCCGACTCTTTCGTGCTCGACAAGAAGGTTCTCAAAGTGGGCCGCAACGAGCTGATGGTGATGGCCACGCCCTTTGTGAAAAAGCACAGCTGGGAAAGCTTCAACACCGACCCCGGCCTGCTGCAAATCGTGACCCCCGCCGCGGGCTGGCACCGCAAGGCGTTCAACGGCCTGGCCCAGGTGCTGGTGCAAACCACCGGCGCTTCGGGTACCCTTACGCTCACGGCCACCGCGCCCGGCCTCAAGCCAGCCACGCTCAAGCTGACTTCCACCGCGGCCAAGGCGGCGCGCTAGGCCGGTTTCTGCCCTGCGAGGCGGGGGCACGCAACTTCACCCCCGCCAGGCACCGCCCCGGCTCCTTTCCAAAAGAGGGGAGCCAGACGAAATCAACCCAAACAAAAAGCCCCACTGCGACGAGCGGTAGGGCTTTTTGTTTGCTAAACCAGAGCAGAGTCCGAATCAGTGTACAGGCACCGGTCCGACGCCCTAAGCGTCCGACCGGTTGTTG
>DASVTG010000164.1:0-7152 GCA_036387695.1 Hymenobacter sp.
AGCCTGTTTGGGCTGGCGTTCACGCTCGCCGGCAACCACTTGCTGAAGCAGGCCCGCGCGGTTCGGGACCGCAACAAAAACGCCTACTACACCTTCCTGCAAAAGGCCCTGCTGCCCAAGCTGAACTCCGACATGCAGGCCGGGATGAGCAACCTGAAGTCGGTGCTGGATACATTCAATACTGATTTTTTTAGCCAGATTCAGAACGACTTTTTCAGCAAGATTCACGAGTTTACGCCGCTCATTGCCAGCATCACCGAGAACGTGAGCGTGCAAAAGCGCTTTCTGGAGCAGCTGGAAAAAATCGGGTATTCGGAGCTGGCCAATGCCACCATCAAGGTGTTCGACAGGGTGGACGAGAGTGCCCAAACCTTCGAGAAATTCCTGGGCTACCAGCACGCCCTGAACAACACGGTGACCCACGGGGCGGAAGTGGCGCAAGTCATCACTGCTCTGCTCAACCGCCTCACGGCGCTGGAAGAAGGCCTTGCCAGCGTGCCGCAGTACCTGCAGCAGCACGACGACGCCCTGCGCCAACAGGTGGCCTTTTTCAGCCAGCACGGCAAGCTGCTGGCCGACCTCGGCGCCCAAATCCGCCAGGGCGTGAGCGAGGGCGTGCACCGCATGGATGTGGAGCTGGACGGCCGCCTGCAGGAGCTGCAAAAAGAAGCCAGCCAGGCCCACGAGCAGTGGCAGCGCCATTTCCGCGAGCTCAACCAGAACAACGTCTACCAGAAAATCACGGAGTACCTCAACCCTTTCAGCCAGCTGCCGGCCCAGCAAAAGGACCTGAACGTGCTGCAAGAGCGCCAGGCCAACCTGGCCGCCCAAGCCCTGCAGCGCATGGAAGCCCGCCTGCTGGCCGATGCCCAGCTCCAGCAGCAGCTCCTGCAGCAAGTGGACCGCACCAACGCCGTGCTCGAAAAGCTCACCCAGCCCAACTGGTTTCAGCGGACTGTTTTGGGCAAGAAGTAATGCACCGTAGCGCGAACTTTGTAGTCCGCGTCCCAGAACGATTCCATCGGCGCGGAGACGCGAACTACAAAGTTCGCGCTACTGCCCCGCCAACATCTAACCTCCACCATGAAAGAGAGCAAGGACTTCTTCTGGCCCAGCTACGTGGACCTCATGACGGCCTTGTTCCTGACCATGCTGGTGCTGTTTGTGCTCAGCTTCAAGCGTTTCAAAGACAAGGAAGTGGGGCTGAAAACGGCCAATGCTCAGTTGAGCGTGCAACTTCAGGAAAAGCGCAAGCTCGATGAAATCAAGGCCGCCCTCAAACGCCTGGAAAGCGACTACTTTGTCTACAACCAGCGCTACAAGCGCTACGAGCTGAACTTCCCGGTCACGTTTGCGCCGCAAAGCGCCGTGCTGCCCGCCGTGGCCCAAACGCCGCTGGTGAAAGCCGGCCGTTTCCTGCTTAGCCAGATGAAAGCGCTGGAAACCAACGACAACGTGCAGTACCTCATTGTGGTGGAAGGCCGGGCCGCCAAAGACCTGCGCTACCCCGCCAACGACCCGCACAATTTCGACGGCCCGGCCGTGCGCCAGCTCAGCTACAACCGCGCCCTGGCCGTGATTCGGCTCTGGGAGCAGGCCGGGCTGCGCTTTCCCAGCAACCTGGAAGTGGTGGCCGCCGGCAGCGGCTTTCGCGGCGCCGGCCGCTACATCGGCAGCCAGGAGGCGCTCAACAAGCGCTTCATCATCCAGATTCAGCCCAAAATCGGCTCGATTGGGAAGTAGCCGCTAGGGAGTTGCGGAGCAGCTCGCTTACTTTGGCGGGCTTGCCAGCAGGCAGGTGCTCTTCACCTCTTTTTGCTTGCTCATGCTGCCCGCGTCCACCTTGCTGTCCTTGCCCGAAGGCCCCGCCATCGCCGTATACGACACCGGCGGTACCGGGCCGGCCATAGTGCTGCTGCCCGGCAATTCCTTATCGGTGGAAGCCACCTACGGGGCCCTGGTGGCAGAACTGGCCCTGGCCGGTTACCGCCTGGTGGCGTTCGACTGGCCCGGCTGCGGCGCCTCGCCCTGGAACCCGGCGTGGTACGGGCCCGCGCGCCTGCGGCAGGCGTTGGCGCTGGCTTTCGCTGCGCTGGCGGTGCCGGCTTGCGTGGTGGTGGGCCATTCCTTGGGCGGGCACCTGGCCCTGGGGGCCCTGCCGGAGCTGCCGCAGGTGCGGGGGCTGCTGCTTAGCGGGGCCCCGCCGCTGGGCTCGGCGGCCGACTTTGTTGCGGCTTTTCGGCCCGACCCGCGCATGGCCTTGATGTACCAGGCCGGCCTGACGGCGGACGAGTTGGCGCAGCTGGTGCCGGCTGTGTTACGCTCCGGTGCGCCGGCGGCCGAGCAAGCCCTGATAACGCAGGCGCTCCGCCAAAGCGACCCGGCCTTTCGCACGGTGCTGGGCGCCGAAGTGGCGGCGGGCAACCTGCTGGACGAACAAGCGGTGTTGCGCGCCACGGCCGTGCCCGTGGCCTTCGCGCACGGCCAGGCCGACGCGCTGGTGAACGGCGCCTACCTCGAAACGCTGGCCGCGCCCAGCCGCTGGGGGGCGCCGGTGCACGTGCTGGCCGGCGCGGGCCACACGCCCATGCTCGAAGCGCCGGCCGCTTTTGCCGCGCTGCTGGCGGCTTTTGGCCGCGGCGTGCTGGGCTAAACGGACGCGTCCAGGTGCAGGAGCAAGGGGTGGGGCTGGCGGGAGTGAAGCTTGGCGCGGGCGTTGCGGCGGTGGGTACCCACGGTCTGCTCGCTCATGAACAGGCGCTGGGCAATCTGGCGGCTGCTCAGGCCTTGGAGCACCAGGTCCATCACCTGCTGCTCGCGTGCGGTGAGCAAGGCCTGTGAGCGCAGGCGCGGCTGGCGGGCCACAAAGTCCGGAAAGTCGGGGTGGTTGAGGTGGAAACGCACGTCCAGGGTGTGCTTGTGCGCCGTGATGTCGGTGAGAATGCCCGCCACCAGCACCAGGGCGCCGGTTTCGGGTTCGCGTTCCAGAATGGTGTTGTGGCGCAGTACTCGCCGGTAAGACCCGTCCGCGTGCCGCAGGCGGTAGTCGACCGAGGCCGTCAGGTCCGCTGGCAGCGGGGCATGCAGGCGGGCGCTGACGAACTGGTTGAAGAGCATCGTGGCTTCCTGCACCACGGGCAGGTCGTCGGGGTGAATGAGCGAAAAGTGCCGCTCCCCGGTAAACTCGGCCGCGGGCAGCCCCGTCAGCCGCTCCACGCCTGCCGACACAAAGCACATGACCCGGGCGCGGTGGTCGTACACGTACACGCCTTGGGTGCCGAGCATGGCCTCGGCCAGCCGCTGCCCCCAGCTGACGCCGCGGGGTGCCGGGCCCGCTTCCGGATGCGCGTACGCCGCGGGCTGCCACACTTGCTTGGTGGCCAGGTCAAAGGAGTGCTGGATTTCGGAGATGTCGGGCATAAGAAGTTCAACTACGGATTGCTCAGAGGCGAACGCCAGTGAAATATACCTAAAACTGGGTATTGTGGCAGGGCAACAACAAGAAGACCTTTGAGTATTATTTAAGTCCTGTTTAATCTTCTTTATGCAATGTTATAACACCTGCCTTGCATCGGTGCACAGCCAGCCGGTGCCTTTAAGAGGGACCAAGGGAGAGTGCAGCGCGACTGCCGCAACCGGCCCCCGGAAGAAAGTGCGCAAGCCGATTCCTGCTGCATTGACAAGTTTTTTTGAGTTGAGCAAGCTGTTTGACTTTGTGCTGATAGCGTTGCTGGTGAGCTTGGCGGTGGCCGGCGCTGGCATCACCGGTACCCACCACGACGGCGGCTTTCCGGCTATGCTGCCGCGCGCCGCCCTGGGGCTGCTCATGTGCCTGAGCCTGCTTAAGCTGGGGCAGCTGGCGCACAACACCATCCTGCCCACGGCGCCCTCGCTGCGGGTGCTGGGCGCGGGCGTGGTGCTGCTGCAAGCCATCGAGCAGTTCGGCTTGCCCGGCTACATGTCGGTGCTGGGCGGAACCGTGGCCTCGGTGGGCGCGGTGAGCCTGCTGCTGAACCTGCACAAAACCTTGCGGGCGTAACGGCCCGCCAATTTTTCATTGCTTATCACAATGGCAACCAGCCGGTGAGGCGCCATGGTGTGGTTCCGGCCGGTGTCAACCCCTTTTCCTGCAAGCGTATGTCCAAAACCTTACTTTCGCGATTGCCGCACACCTTTTTCCTTCCGGGCCTGCTGCTGCTGGCCCACGCCAGCGCCGGCCAGGGCTGGACGGGCCTGGCCCTGAGCAACTACGGCGGCACCAACAACCTGTAACATCAACCCCGCCTCGCTGGCCGATTCGCGGCACAAGTTTTACTTGAACGTGGGCGGGGCCAGCGCCAATTTCTACAACACCTACCTGCAGCTCGACTTGCCGGGGCCGGCGCGTGAGTTCATCGACGGCACCCGCGAGTTCCGCTCCGAGTACTTGAACGAGCAGCTGGCGGGCGGCGCGAAGTCGGCCAGCATCACCGGGGAAGGGCGGCTGCCGGGGTTCATGGTGGCGCTGGGGCCGCGCGCGGGGCTGGCGTTTACCAACCGGGTGCGCGCGTTCGCGCAAGTCAGCAACGTGAGCGAGAGCCTGGCCCGCCTGGCCCGCTTTGGCCTGGACGATGCCGACAGGCTGGGCCTGGCCAACCGGGTGCTCAACGACAACAGCTTCAACCTGACCACCGGGGCCTACCACGAGTTTGCGCTCTCCTACGCCCGCACCCTCACCGTGAACCAGGAGCATTTCTGGAAGGCCGGCTTCACAGCCAAGTACCTGGTGGGCCTGGGCGGGGGCTACGTGCTCAACGAGGGCACCCGCTACCAGGTGTACGACCGCGACAGCATTCAGCTGCAAAACCGCAACCTGAGCTACGGCTTCACCAACCCCGACTTCTACGACCAGGAGGGCTTCGGCGTGGGCACCTTGTATGGTGGCCAGCGCCTGGGCCGCGGCCTGGGCCTGGACCTGGGCGTGGCCTACGAATGGCGCCCCACCCACGACAAATACGCCTACCGCATGGACGGCAAGGACTGGGACGACGCCTCGCGCAACAAGTACCGCCTGCGCATGGGCCTGGCCCTCACCGACCTCGGCGCCGTGAGCTACAGCAACAACGAGTACGTGCGCCAGGCCAAGCTGGCCAACGACCGCACGGTGCAGCTGGGCCAGCTCGACACTCTGCAAGTGAACTCGCTGAACGACTTGGGCCCGACGCTGGAGCGCGTCATCGGCCTGAGCAGCCAGAGCCGGCGCTTCCGCAGCGCCCTGCCCACCACGCTGCGCCTCACCGCCGACTACCGCTTGCTGAACCACGTATTTGCGGGCCTGATTTGGACGCAGAGCCTGCTGCCCGCTGCCACCGTAGGCCAGCGCAGCATCAGCAGCCTGGCCGTCATTCCGCGCATCGAATTCAGCCGCCTCGAAATAGCCACGCCCATCATGCTGGCCAACCGCTACCGGAAGCTGCAAGTGGGGGCCATGGTCCGGCTGGGGCCCATGTTTGTGGGTTCCGATAACATTGGTGGCCTGTTCAACATGACGACGACCACCGGCGCCGACGTCTATTTCGGCGTCGGGCTGGCTTTGCACCGGCACCGCCACAAAGACAAAGACGGCGACCTGGTCAGCAACAAGCTCGACAAGTGCCCCAAAGTGAAAGGCACCTGGGAAACCAAAGGCTGCGCCCCGGCGCCGGCAGTGACCACATCGGAAGAAACGCCGCCCGCCCCCGCCCCGGTTGAGCCCGCGCCGGCCGCCGCGCCGGCCACGGCTGACCCAGTCGCGCCAGCTGCGCCAGCCCCTGCCGAGCCAGCCGCCCCCGCGGCGCCGGCTGCTCCGGAAGTGCCAGCCCCCGCCACGCCGGCCTCCTCAATCCCGGCCAACCCGAAATTGTAGTTGCCGGCGCAAGCAACGGGTTTCGGTTAGCGCGGTTCCGGCGTCAGTGTACGTCTGCCGGTCCGACGCCCTAGGCGTCCGACCGGTTGCTTCCCGCGCGTTCTCCAAACTCCTGCCAACAACCGGTCGGACGCCTGGGGCGTCGGACCGGGGCCTGCCTATACACTGATGGCGAAACCGTTCTAGGCGCCGGTGGCTTCGGCATGTAGGATTTGCTCTATGGCCGCCAGCTCTTCGGGGCTGAACTGAATGTTCTCCAGGCAGCGCAACGAGTCGTCGAGCTGCTCGGGCTTGCTGGCGCCGATGAGCACGGAAGTCACCCGCTCGTCCTTCAGCAGCCAGGCCAGGGCCAGCTGGGCCAGGCTCTGGTTGCGGGCCTGGGCCACTTCGTTGAGGCGGCGCACTTGGTCGAGGCGCTCGGGGGTGAGGTTCTTCTCGGTGAGGAAGCCCACGCCTTTGGCCACCCGCGAGTCGGCGGGCACGCCCTGCAAGTACTTGTCGGTGAGCAAGCCCTGGGCCAGCGGCGAAAACGGAATGCACCCCACGCCTTCCTGGCCCAGCAAGTCCAGCAGGCCGTCTTCCACCCAGCGCTCAAACATGGAGTACTTGGGTTGGTGGATGAGGCAGGGCGTGCCCAGCTCCCGCAAAAGGCGGAAAGCTTCGGCCGCCTCGGCGGGCTGGTAGTTGGAAAGGCCCACGTACAGGGCCTTGCCCTGCCGCACGATGAGGTCGAGCGCGGCCATGGTTTCGGCCAGCGGCGTGTCGGGGTCGGGCCGGTGGTGGTAGAAAATGTCGACGTAATCCAGCCCCATGCGCTGCAGGCTTTGGTCGAGGCTGGCCACCAGGTACTTCTTGGAGCCCCACTCCCCGTAGGGACCGGGCCACATGAGGTAGCCGGCTTTCGTGGAAATGATGAGCTCGTCGCGGTAGCCGCGGAAGTCTTCGCGCAGCACCCGCCCAAAGTTTTCCTCGGCCGAGCCGGGGGGCGGGCCGTAGTTGTTGGCCAGGTCAAAGTGCGTCACGCCGCTGTCGAAGGCCCGGCGCAGGATGGCGCGGCCGTTGGCTTGCGTGTCCACGTCGCCGAAATTGTGCCACAAGCCCAGCGACAGCGCCGGTAGCTTGAGGCCGCTGCGCCCGCAGCGGCGGTAGGTCATGTCTTGGTAGCGGGCGGGGTTGGGCAGGTAGTGCATAATGAAGAATGGGGAATGAAGAATGAGTAAAACGTCGTGCCCGTCTGGCGTCCGCGGCCGCCCGACGGGCACGACGGT
>DASVTG010000165.1:0-6225 GCA_036387695.1 Hymenobacter sp.
CGATGATTTAGTTAGTTAAATTGAAAGACCTTCGTTCGCATCTGCGTCCCACGCTGCTGCTCGCTTACCCGGTGATGCTTTCCCAGCTGGGCCACGTTCTCGTGAATTTCGTTGATTCCGTGGTGGTGGGCCACATTGGCAAGGTGCCGCTGGCAGCGGTGGGAGTGGGGGTGAGCACCACCAGCGTGCTGCTGGTGCTGGGGGTGGGCCTGAGCATGGGCAGCGTGCCCCTGGTGGCTTCCGCCGACGGCCGCCGCGACCTGCCCGAACTGGGCCGCCTGCTGGTGGCTTCCGTGTGGACCAACGCCTTGGCCGGACTGGTGCTGGCCGGGCTGGGCCAGCTGGTGCCCTTGCTACTGCCGCTGCTGGGCCAGCCGCCCGAAGTGGTGGCCTTGGCCGGCCCCTGGGTGCAGGTCATCAGCTTGTCGCTATTCCCGTTGATGGTGTTTCAGGGCTTCCGGGAATTTGCCGAAGGGCTGGGACTCACGCGGCAGGCTATGTGGCTGTCCATACTGGGCAACGTGCTGAACGGCTTGCTCTGCTACGCCCTGGTGTACGGCCGCTGGGGAGCCCCCGAAATGGGCATGATGGGCTCGGCCTGGGCCACCCTCATGGCCCGCGGAATGATGGCGGTGTTTATGGGTGCTTACGTGCTGCGCGCCAAGCGGCTGCGGGCCGAGCGCGCGGCCGTAACCAGCTGGCTGCCCGAGGGCGCGACCATCCGGCGGGTGGCCGACTTGGGGGCGCCCATTGGCGTGCAAATGGCCCTGGAAGTGGGGGCTTTCGGGCTGTCGTTGCTGATGGCCGGCTGGCTGGGCGTGACCACCGAAGCGGCCCACAAAGTGGCCATTGACGTGGCCAGCATGACCTACATGGCCGCCAGCGGCATTGCGGCGGCGGCCACCATTCGGGTGGGCAACCTGCGCGGGGCCGGCAACCTGGGCGCCGCCCGCCAAGCCGGCTTTGCGGCGTACTGGCTCACGTTCGGCTTCATGGGCACCATGGGGCTGCTCCTGATTTTGACCCGCCACGTGGTGCCTTACATCTACATCACCGACCCGCAGGTGGTGGCACATGCCTCCACGCTGCTGCTCATCGCGGCCCTGTTTCAGGTTTCCGATGGCTTGCAGGTGGTGGGCCTGGGCTCCTTGCGCGGGCTGGAAGACGTGAAAATACCGTCGGTGGTGGCCCTGTTGGCGTACTGGGCCGTGGCCCTGCCGCTGGGGTACTTCCTGGGGTTCAAGCTGCACATGGGCGCGCCCGGCGTGTGGACCGGCTTGCTGGTGGGCCTCAGCATCGTGGCGGGGGTGCTGCTGGTGCGCTTCCGGCGCGAAACCGAGCCGGAGTTTGCCGCCGCTCACCCGGCAGTAGCCAAGGAGTCGGCGAGCGTGCGATAAAGTTTGCAAGGGAAGGAGGCCAGCGAATTAAATTGCGCCCGCTCAGGCAATTTTCGAGTGGCTTGCCGTGTTTCGTTTGCCGGCTACACCCGCTAGTCGTTTCCTTCATTACAAGCTGCTATGTTCTCGTTCATCACCTCTTTTTTAGTCGCGGCGGCTTTGCTGCAAGGCCCGGCCGCGAAGCCTCGTGCGGCGGCCCCTGCCGCGGCGCCCGCTCCGGCGGGGCCCATCGCGTGGTCAGCTTCCCGCCCGCTCACCGTTGCCGACTTTCAGGGCCGCCCGGGTCCGTCGGACCGGTTGGCGGCCTTGACGTCGGCCGAAATAAAAGCGGGCGCGGCCTGCCGCGACTTTGTGTTCTCGGGCACGGTGCAAGCCACTTTCGACCCCAAAACGTCGTGGTTCCGCAACCCGACCGGGGCTTCTGCCAACTTGCTGCGGCACGAGCAAATGCACTTCGACATCACCGAAGTCTACGCGCGCCTGCTGCGCCAAAAGCTGGTGGTGTTTCAAGCCAAAGCCAACTGCAACAAGCTGCAGCCGGCTTTCGACAACCTGACCAAAGGCGTGTACGCGGAGTGGAGCCGCGAGCAAAACCGCTACGACGCCGAAACCAACCACGGCCTCAACGCCGCGAAGCAGGACTACTGGGAAAAGCAAACCCAAATCAAGCTAACCCAGCTGCAGGCCTTCGCGGCCGAATAGCTGACGGCCAATGGAAAGTTAAAAGTTGAGCGTTAAAAGTGAAAACACTGTTGGCCCGACTTTCACTTTTAACGCTCAACTTTTAACTTAAAAAAAAGCTCTGTTCCTGCATTTATGCCAGAAACCACCCCGCTGACCTGGGCCGAATTTGAGCGCGTCGACCTGCGCGTGGGCACCGTCGTGGAGGCGCGGGCATTCCCGGAAGCCCGGCGCCCGGCGTACCAGCTCCTGATTGACTTCGGCCCGGAAATCGGGTTGAAAAAATCCAGTGCGCAAATCACGCACCACCATGCGCTCGACGAGCTGGTGGGCCGGCAGGTGTTGGCCGTGGTCAATTTTCCACCCAAGCAAATCGGAAAATTTTGGTCCGAAGTGCTGGTAACCGGCGCGGCCGATGCCGACGGGCACATTGTGCTGGCCGGAGTGGCGGGGCCCGTGCCCAACGGCAGCCGGCTTATTTAGGCGGGCCCAGGGGGGCGGTGGGAGCGGCTGGGGCGGTGGGCTCCATTTTGGCCGCGCGCTTGGTAAGCGTGTCGACCACGGCCTGGTAGATTTCGTTCAGGTCTTTGCGGTGGATGCCGTAGTAGCGGTAGCTGCGGAAGAAGGTCGAGTCCGACACCTTGTGTTGCCAGAGCAGCGCTTTCTGCTGGGTCAGAAACAGGGAGCGAGCCGAATCGGGCATCAGGCGGCTGTTTTCCACGCGCGCTTCCAGCACGTGTAAGTCGGCCAAGAGGCTTATCATCTGCTCGCGCGGAAGCAAATCTTTCGGCTTGGGGGCTTCTTCGGGCGTCTGGCAAGCGGGGGCTGCCAGCAGCAGGAAGGAGGGCAGCGCCAAGCCCAGGCAACGGCGAAGGAATGATTTCACCGCGCAAAGTTAGTCCCAAGCCGTAGCTTCGCCCATATGAACCCCTCCGTGCCTTCGGCCCTCACCGACTTGGTGCGCCGCCTGCGCCACCTCGAAATCCGCATCCGCAAGGCGGTGGAGGCCCAGCTGCAGGGTGATTTTCACTCCGTTTTCAAGGGCACGGGCCTGGAATTCGACGACGTGCGCCTGTACCAGTACGGCGACGAGGTGCGCGCCATCGACTGGGCGGTGTCGAGCAAAGGCCACGGCACCTTTGTCAAAACCTACAAGGAGGAGAAAGAGCAGCAGGTGCTGGTGCTGCTCGACGTGAGCGCCTCGCTGGACGTGGGCGACGGCCAGCGCCGCAAGCTGGACGTGGCCCGCGACATTGCCGGCCTGCTGGCGCTGTCGGCGGCCCGGCAGGGCTCGGCCCTGGGCGTGCTGGCATTTTCCGACCAAAAGGAAATGTACCTGCCGCCCGGCAAAGGGCCGCGCGCTGCTTATGCGCTCATTCAGCGCCTGTTTGCGCTGGTGCCGGCGTCGCGGCGCACGGCGGTGGGGGCGGGCATCAAGCAGGCGCTGGGGTTGCTCAAGCGCCGCAGCCTGGTGGTGCTCATTTCCGACTTCATCGACGGCAACTACGAGCGCGAACTCACCATGCTGGCGCAGCGCCACGACCTGATAGTGGTGCAGCTGCTGGCTCCCCGCGAGCGTCATTTTCCGGCCATCGGCATCGTGCCGTTGTGCGATGCCGAAACGGGGCGCGTCCGCTGGGTCAATACTTCGTCGGCCGACTTTCGGGCCCGCGTCATATCCAGCGCCGACCGGCAGCAGGCGGAGCTGGTGAACATTTGCCGCCGCAACCGGACCGGTTTCCTGGCCTTGAGCACCGAAGGCGACTTCGTGCCCCAACTCGTGAACCTGTTTCGTCACCGCCATCAATCGGGCCGCCGTGGGTAAGCACTTAACGCGTTGGGTAGGCCACCTGAACCTTGTGCTGGCTTTGAGTTGGCTGGTTACGACTTCGGCCGCGGCGCAGCAGGCTGCCTCGCTGCCCGTGCCCCAGGGCCGGTTTTTGAAGAACAAGGTGTTGGTAGGGGAGCCCATCGACTACGAGCTGCGCTATGAGCACGCACCGGAGCTGGAAGTGGTGTTTCCGGACTCGCTGGCGCGGTTTGCGCCGTTTGAGTACATCGGCAAGACGTATTACCCGACGCGTACCCGCCAGGGTCGCAGCCTCGACCGCACCGTTTATCACCTGCGTACTTTCCGCCTCGATTCGGTGCAAACCCTGGCCCTGCCGGTGGCCGTGCTGCAAGGCGCCGATACGCTGAGCGTGCCCACGCCGCCCGCCCGCGTGCGCCTGCAACGCACCGCCGAGCCGCTGGCCGCCGGAGTGGAAACGCTGCCTCCCCTGCGCCAAAACCTGACCTTGGTGCGCGTGGAGCCCATGTTCAATTACCCGTATTGGCTGGCGGGCGCGGCAATGGGCTTGCTGCTGCTGGGCGGCAGCGCGGCCTTGTTTCGGCAGCGCATCACGCGGCGCTACCGGGCCTACAAGCTCCGCAAAAACCACGTGTATTTCCTCGCGCAGTTTGCCCGCCACGTCGAGCGGTTCGACTTGTCGCGCTCGGCCAACAACGTGGAGCGGGCCGTGGTGCTGTGGAAAAACTACCTCGCCGGACTCGAAAACAGCGGGCTCAACTCGTTTACCACCCGCGAAATTGTCGCCTATTTTGAAAATGATTCCGACGTGCGCCAGGCCCTGAGCGCCACGGATAAGGTCATCTACGGCAACCTGCAAACCGAGGACGCCGAAGAAGTGGACCGCGCTTTTCAGCGCCTGCGCGGCTTTGCCGAGCGGCGCTACGCCTCCGTCATGCAATAGGTAGGAACGCGCCACGGCGCGTTCGGGCGGGTACTGCATTTGCACCGTCTGATTCGCGCCCCATCGGTTCAGTACGCCCCACCGCCAGCACGCGCCGTGGCGCGTTCCTACCTTCGCAGTCGCTTTGACCGAATTTTTCAACCTTCTGCGCTACACCACCCTGGCGGGCTACCAATGGGGGCAGCCGCGCCTGCTGCTGCTCATTGCGGCGGTGCCGCTGCTGTTTGTGCTGCGCTGGCTGCTGGCCCGGCGCCGCGCCCGCGTGGCGGTGGCCTTTGGGCCGGGGCCGGTGGGGCGCGACTGGGCCGCGGCCCTGCGCTTTCTGCCCGACGTGGTGCTGGGCCTGAGCCTCACGTTTGGCATCGTGGCCCTGGCCCGCCCGCAGCGCACCGACGAGCGGGTGGAGCAGTCCGGCCGCGGCATCGACCTGGTGCTGGCCCTGGACGTGTCGGGCTCCATGGAAATCCAGGACCTGCGGCCCAACCGCCTCGAAGCCGCCAAGCGCATCGCCGCCGACTTCCTCAAAACCCGGGTGGGCGACCGGTTGGCCCTCGTCGCGTTTGCCGGCGAGGCCTATTCGCTGGTGCCGCTCACCACCGATTATGCCTTGCTGGGCGAGAGCCTGGCCAGCCTGCGCCTGGGCATGATTAAGCTCGATGGCACGGCCATTGGCACGGCCCTGGGCGTGGCCACCAACCGGCTGCGCGAGTCCACGGCCCGCTCGCGGGTGTGCATTCTGCTTTCCGACGGCGAGAACAACGCCGGCAGCCTCGACCCGCTGTTGGCGGCGCGGTTGGCCCACGCGTTTGGCATCCGCATCTACACCATTGGGCTGGGCCAAGACGGCTTCGTGCCCTACGGCCAGGACGAGGCCGGCCGCACCCGCTACGTGCAAACCCGCCTCGACGAAACCACCATGCGCCAACTGGCCGCGGCGGCCGACGGCCAGTTCTTCCGGGCCACCGACGCGGCCGGCCTGCGCCAGGTGTTTGAGCAAATCAATCGGCTCGAAAAAAGCGAAATCAAGCAGCTTCGTTTCCGCAACACCAAAGATTTTTACCCGCCCTATCTCTGGCTGAGCATCGGCCTCTGGCTCTTTTGGTTGTTTCTGAAAAGCACTTTCATGAGCAACCCGCTGGAGGACTGATTTTCATTTAACAATTATCAATTAACAGTTAACAGCTGTTGATTGAAATCCTGCTTGCTGCGAACAGCTTGCTCTTGGCTCCATTGGTGTGTTAAATGATAAATGTTAGTTGTTAAATGAAAAACGTTGCCGAAAACATTCACCGCCTCGAAGCCGAACTGGCCGGCACCACGGCGCGCTTGGTGGTCGTCACCAAAACCCACCCGGTGGAGCGGCTGGAAGAGGCCTACGCCGCTGGGGCCCGCCT
>DASVTG010000166.1:0-4928 GCA_036387695.1 Hymenobacter sp.
TCCCAGCTAAAGAAAAGCTAAAGACAAGCACAAGACGGGCATTCTGACCTTAAGACTGTTATAAACTCGCCAGGCCTTTATGACCAGCCGCCGGCATCTACAGATATTTCTCGTAGATGCCTGCGGCTATTTTTTCTACGATGCCCTTCGGCACCACGCTAGTAAGGCCGGCGGACACTTTGTTGAGCACGCCGGGAATGATTTCGGCATCTCCCGCCAGCAGGCCAGCCACGGCAATTGCGGCCACGGCTTCGGCCGTCATCGAGACTTTGCTGGCCGTGGCTTGCAGCTCGGCGCCCATGCCGGCGCGGTCGGCAAAGTCGGTGGTGGTTGCGCCCGGGCACAGGCACGAGACTGACACATTGCGCGATTTTTGCTCGTAGCGCAGGCCCCGGCTGAAGCTGAGCAAAAACGCCTTGCTGGCCGCGTAAAGCGACAGCGAAGGCACGGCTTGGTAAGCGGCGGTGCTGGCCACGTTCAGAATATAGGCTTGCGGCACCTGGTGCAGCGCCGGCAGCAGGGCGTGGGTAAGGGCCACGGGCAGCGCCATGTTGAGTTGCAGCATGTTTTGCTGCTCGGCCAAGCCAAGGTCCTCAAAACGGCCCCACAGGCCATACCCGGCGTTGTTGACCAACACCGCCAGTTGATTGGTTTGCTGAGCGGCCCAGGTGGCCACGGCAGCAGCGGCGCTGGGCTGGGCCAGGTCCAGGGGCAGCACGTGGGCCTGGCGCTGGTGGCGCTGGCCAATTTCCTGGGCCAAAGCCGTGAGCTGGTCGCCGGAGCGCGCCACCAAAAGCACGTCGTAGCCGCGCTGGGCCAGTTGCAGGGAGATGGCGCGGCCAATGCCGCGCGAGGCGCCGGTAATGAGGGCGTACATTTTCAATGAGCAATTAACGGTGAGCAATGAGCAATTGGGGTGCTGCTAGAACGGCATTGTTCATTGCTCACTGTGTAATTGCTCATGGTGAAACCTACTTTACCAAGTGCAGGAACCGCAGGTAAAACGGGGTGGGGCTGGCGTCGTTCTTGGGTTGGTACTTGCCCGCGATGATGGGCACGTACATCACGCGGCGGCGACTGGCTTCGCCGGTGAGCGGCGACTGCGCCACGCGGTGCCACATGCGGCCGTCGTGCACGGTGAGGTCGCCGGCTTCGGTTTCGATGGCCACCTCGTCGGGGTCGTAGAACACGTCCTTGTAGTACTTCTTGCGAAACAGCATTTTGTGCAGGCCCTGGCGGTGCGTGCCGGGAATCACGCGCAAGCCGCCGTTGGTGGCCGTGTTGCGGTCGAGGTGCAGGCCCACGTTGAGCATGGGCCCGATGCGCTTGCCGTAGAACACGTCGCGCAACGCGTCGGTGTGCCAGCCCATTTGCGAAAACTCCGAGCCCTCCACGTTCACGTAGTGGTTAACCACCAGGCCGTCCTTTTCGTTTTCGCCCACCCGGCCGCCTTCGGCTTCCAGCAAGGGAAACAGGGCCCGGAACCGCTCGTCTTGCAGCAAGTCGTGCAGCACGGGGTGGTGCTGCGAGGCAAAAGCGAAGCGCTGGACGATGCGCGAACCGTCCACGTCCTGGCCGTACTTAATGGGCACGCCGTTCACCTTTCCCACCCCTTCGGCCAGCCATTTGGCCTGCACGTCTTGGGTGGCTTTCAGAATCTGCTGAACGTAGTCGGGCGAGACAAAAGGACGAAAATGGAGAAAGCCGTGCTTGTCAAAAAAAGCTCGTTGCTCGGCAGTGAGCGCACGACCGAGCGTGAAGCGTGGGTAATTAACGGATAAGGACATAGCAGAAAAGAGGCGGCCGACGGGCATTTCCAACGGCACACAAAGGTAAAACACCTGCCCTGGCTCCTGCCTCTGGGCGGAGGCCGCTGGCACCGGCGCAGCTCGGGGACGGTAACTGCTTGGGTGCGCCGGAGTTTGATGAAGCCAAGTACTTGGCAGATGGGTGAACGAACCGTGAACGGCCGACCAAGCGGTGCCCCGCAGACGCATCGCGTGCCCAAACATTTTGTCGCGGCGGCCTCGGCCCGCAAAAAACGTGACCTCCCAACCTGCTTCAACGCCTGCGGCACGGCCTCGGGAACACAACATTTCCGCTTTGGGCCGTTACCCAAGCCAGCCAACCAGCGAATTCAACTATCTTTTTCCTCTCAAAAACAGCGCGCTATGCTCCTGCTCCCCACTTTCAACGCCACCCTGGCCCCTTGCTCCGTGGGTTCGGCGGCCTTTAGCGCGCATCCCCAGGGCCACTTTTGCGGCCAGTGCCAACGCGTGGTGCAGGACTTCAGCCGGTCGCAACACCCGGCGGCTGACCTGGCTGCCGCCCGCGCCGCTTCGGCTGACGGGCGCGTGTGCGGCACTTTTCGGCGGGAGCAAATAGCGGCCCGCCCCACCCCAACATTATCGCGCCGGCTGCGCTGGTTCCTAATGGCGCTGGTGCTGGTGGTGGGCCAGGGCCTGGCGGCGCAGGAGGCGCTGGCGCAGGTGCGGAAGCCGGTTCCTCACAAGCCAACCGTGCACCACAACAAGCACACGGCCGCGGCGAAAAAGCAGCCGAGGGAAGAAGTACCGCTTGTCGAAGACGCTTACTATACGAGTGGAATAATAGCGCTAGAAGAAACCATAGTGGAGGAACCCTCCCTTTCATCGGCTGTGGGTAAAGTGTACACCTACGTCGAGCAAATGCCCCAACTGCCCGGTGGCGGCGGCATTCAGGCGATAGTGCCTTACATTCAGCAGCGGGTGCGGTGGCCAGTAGCGCTGAGCAAAACTGCCATCGAAGGTCGCGTATACGCCAATTTTATTGTGGACGAAAATGGTCTGGTGCGCGATGCCAAGATTATCAAAGGCTTGAGCCCGCTCCTGGACGCCGAGACGCTACGCGTCATTCAAGCATTACCCGCCTTCACGCCCGGCAGCCAGAACGGCCAGCCGGTAGCAGTACAAATGACCGTTCCCGTTACCTTCAAACTCAAGTAACGCAAGGCCCTAGTGGCTTGGCTAACCGGTATGGGCCCGAAGCTGCTTGCACATTCCACCCGGAATTCCGCACCTTCACTGCTGCGCACCGCCCTTCATCCTCATTCCCGTCCCATTTCACTGCTTTCCCATGGTCTTCACCCCCAGCCCCATGCTCTTAAAACTGCTTTACACCCGCGGCAGCTTGCACAACTTGCCCCAGGATGCGGGCGTTGCTTTCAGCATCAAAAACCGGCTTGATACCGTGAACCTCACCGGTTTCAAGCAAGTGCAGCTTGGCGACGTGGTGGTGCCGGCCGAACGGGTGCAGGTTGATTTGGGCAACGGCGAACTGCGGCCCGCCGCTGCCATCGGCGCCGACGGGCAATCCGTTGAGCTGCCCGTGGGCCGCTCGCTGAGGTTTGTGCTCGACACGCCCGCCCTGGCCGAGGGCATACACGCGGTGCAGGTCTGGTTTTCGACCGATGCCTTCGGCGACCTGCACGTGGAGGTAGAAGACGCCATCGTGAGCGCTTCGAACCAGAAGCCACGCATCCCGCGCTCCGACGAGGACGACTACTCCGAAGCGGCCATCGCGGCCCGGCAGCGGTTTGCCGAGGAGTTTTCCGGCAAGGAATTCAAACACCTTAAGCACTATTCCTTTGATGCGCACCAGCTGCAGGGCAACTGCGAGCACTTCACGGGCGTGGCCCAGATACCCGTGGGCCTGGCCGGGCCCCTGACCGTGAACGGCGAGCACGCCCAAGGCGACTTTCTGATTCCGATGGCCACCACCGAAGGCACGCTGGTGGCGAGCTACAACCGCGGCATCCAGCTGCTGAACCTGTGCGGCGGCGTGAAGTGCACCGTCGTCGGCGACGCCATGCAGCGGGCGCCGGTGTTTGTGTTTGCCGATGCCCGCGGGGCCCGTGATTTCGGCAAATGGGTGGAAGACACCATCGACCTGATTCGCCCCCAGGCCGAAAGCACCTCGAGCGTGGCCAAGCTGCAATACATCGACACGTACCTGAGCAACAAATTCGCCTACCTGCGCTTCAATTTCAGCACCGGCGACGCCGCCGGGCAAAACATGGTGGGCCGCGCCACTTTCGCCGCCTGCTCCTGGATTCTGGAAAACTACAAGGGCACCAAAATCGAGCACTTTTACCTGGAGTCGAACTTCGCCACCGACAAGAAAGCCTCGCAAATCAACGTGATGCGCACCCGCGGCAAGCGCGTGGTGGCCGAAGCCGTCATCAAGCGCGCCGTGCTGATGCAGCGCATGCGCGTGACGCCCGAGCAGCTGGCCTACCACGGGCAAGTGAGCAACGTGGGCGCTTTCATTTCGGGGGCCAACAACAACGGCGCGCACTCGGCCAACGGCATCACGGCCATGTTCATTGCCACCGGGCAGGACGTGGCCAACGTGAGCGAGTCCTCGGCGGGCATTCTCTATTCGGAAGTAACCAAGGAAGGGGATTTGTACATCAGCATCACCATCCCGTCGCTCATCGTGGCCACGCACGGCGGCGGCACCGGCCTCGCCACCCAGAACGAATGCCTGCAAATGCTGGGCTGCGTGGGCCGGGGCACGGTGCGCAAGTTTGCCGAAATAGTGGCCGGCGTGGTGCTAGCCGGCGAACTCAGCTTGGGCGCCGCCATCAGCAGCTCCGACTGGGTGAGCAGCCACGAGCAATACGGCCGCAACCGGTAGAAAGCTTGTGGCCCCCAAGCTGGCCAGTTCAAGCAACAAGGCATCGTTTTTTCAGCCCATTTTCGGCGCTGTCAAAACGATGCCTCGCTTTTTGAGGTCGTCGCACACCTGGCGCGGCCGCGCCGGTACACTGACCCAGCAACCGCTCTGGTATGGGGCAGCTACGAATAACAGTCCAGCTTTTTCCTGGCACGGAGATTGAAAAAGCTCGCATCACAGTTCACTAGGCCGATACTTGCGTAAATTTGATA
>DASVTG010000167.1:0-4740 GCA_036387695.1 Hymenobacter sp.
CCGTCTTTGGTCCAGGGGCTGGTAATGCCCCAGGCGTCGTAGGGGTTGTCCTTCAGGTAATGGACGTCGGGGCCGTGGTCGGGGGCGAAAATCAGGCGGGCCCCGGCGTAGAACTCGAAGCGGTTGCCGCCCGGCTCGATGACGTAGATAAAGAAGCCTTCGTCGGCCTTGTGGCGGGTAGGGGCCCCCATTTCGAGCGTATAGCCGTTCTCAATCACCCAGTCGCAAGCCAGCAGCACTTCCTCACGACTGTCAAAATTCCAGGCCACGTGGTTGAACGAGCCCGCGCCCGGCGTGCCCTTGGGGTCGGTGAAAACGGCAATGTCGTGCGACAGATTGCCGACCGTGAACAGGCCACCCACCGGCGGAATCTCGTCGTTGATGCGAATCTCGTCGGGGTTTTTCAGGCCCAGCGCTGTGTAAAACGCCTTCTCCTTCGCGTAGTTGGTGGTGAAGAGCGTGACGTGGTCGAAGCGGCGGGGCGACATGCCGCGGCGGCGGTTGCTGGCGTAGCGGTCGGCAAACACGCTGCCGCGGGCACCCGTCTCGCGCAGCCACACCACGTCCCAAAAAATTTCGTGCACGTGCCCGTCCGGCGAGCAGAAGCGGTAAGCGCGGCCGTGGCCCAGGTCGCCTTCCACCCAGCCCAGGCCGGCGCCGGTGCTCTCCAAGTGCCGCACGGCGTCTTCCAGCGCTTCGGGCGAGTCGGCGCGCCAGGCCAGGTGGGCCATGCCGGGCCGGTCGCGGTGGGTGATTTTGAGCGTGTGGTGGAAGTAGTCGCCCCAGGCCCGCAAATACACCGAAGTGTCGTCGCGCCCGGTTTCGTCGAGGCCGGCAATCTCGGTGAGGAACTTGACGGTTTCTTCAACTTTGGGGCTGTACAGCTCAATGTGCGCGAGCTGCGAAATGTAGTGCGGATTGCGGGCCATGACCTGGTGGTGCTGAAAGAGTGAGTCATTACTTACTCTTACAAAGCACCGGACAAAACCCAGGTGTGCACGAACACTATTTGCTGGTTCAGTTGCACAATCTGAAAGTGTTGCCTTCGGGGCTCTTGCCCGGCCCTTGGGCGGTGCACCGCGCCACCCGCTCTGTTTTGCACGAAAAAGGGACTTATACTCGTCCCGAAGCGTGATGCGGCCGGAGCACCGCCGCAACAAACGGAGTCTCCTCGTTGAACGACCTTTAGTCACAGCTTCTCTCAAACAACGCACCCACAGCGCGAACGACGATACGCAAGACGTTGCGTCTCTACCCTGTTTAGAGCGAATCCCAAGTCAATGTACATTTCTGAAAGTAGCTAACAGCCGAGAGTCAAAAGTGAACGTTGTGAATTGCTGTTTTTTAAACTCTCAACTGTTGACCCGGTACATCAAGCAGGAAGCTGCTTTAACCTTTGCAAATCAGCTCATGACGATAGGCAAGCGGAGGGCGCGCAAATATCTTCAGCAAAGCCGCGTAGCGCAAGCTTGGTAAACGCAGCCGTCGATGGCACAATTTGAAAGTAAGTACGCACTTACTCCACTGCTTGCTTCTGGCGTTCCGCCGCATTGGCTGGGGGCGCTATTGCGTCAGCATGGGCACGAGCTTGTCGCGGAAAGCCTCCGGCGTCATGCCGGTTTGCTTTTTGAAAAAACGGCTGAAGTAGCCCTGCTCGTTAAATCCCAACTCGTAGGCTATTTCCTTTAGCGTCAGCTCGCCGTCGCTGATGCGGCGCTTGGCTTCCAGCACAAGCTGGTTGTGAATGGCTTGCGTGACGGTGAAACCGCGCTTCTCCTTGAGCAGCTCGTTCACGCGTTGGGTGGTCAGGCTCAGGTGCTGGGCATAGTACTCGGCCTTGCGCTCGGTTTTGTAGCGGGCCTGAATCAGTTGCAGCAGCACGGTCAGGCGCTGGTCGCGGAAGCTGGCCACCGCCGGGGCGCCCGCGCTGGCCCGGTGAATGTGGTAGAGCAGCGCTTTGAGGTAGGACTGCATGATGACCGGGTCCTGCTGCCCTTGGTGCTCCACTTCCAGCAGGTTCACCAGCGTGTGCAGTTGCGGCAGGTCGGCGGGCCGCAGGGCAATGCCTTCGTTGCTGGGGTGCGTAAACAAGTGCTTCAGGTATTCTTCCGGCAACCGGCTCAGGAATTCGGTGGAGCAGACAATGGCGAACCCGGTGGGCCGGGTGGCCGGGGCCTCGGGCTGCATGCCCGGCACGGCGTGCACCTGCCCCGGCGAGAGAAAATACACCAAGTTCTCGCGCACCGGGTACGGCTCGAAGTCGATGAGGTGGTCGGCGCTGTCGGAGGTAAACCACAGCATCTCGAAAAAGGCGTGCCGGTGGTGGCCCACGAATCGGACGGCGTCAGCCTCCTCGATGCGGTTAATCAGAAAGAACCCCTGTTCCAGGTCGTGCAGGGGAATGCTGGCGTTGGCGCTCATGAGTGCTGGGAAAGAACCCAGGAAATATACGCTCCTGGGGCCCGTGCTCCGCCTTAGGCCGGCTGTTTTCTGCGCGGCGGCCTAATGGGCCAGGGCCCCGGTGGGCGCCGCGTCCAGCGCCTGAATCTGGGCCCGGTACTCGGTGGGCAGTATGGAGTCCTTCATCCAACGGCCCAGCGCCAGCTGCTGCGTGCGGCGGTACACGGGCAGCACGGGCCGGACCCAGGAGGTCGTGCCCAGCTTGAGTAAGTCGCGCACGATGGGCGGCACCACCAGGCGCTGGCCGTGGCGCAGCAGCCAGTAGCGAAACGGCCCCAGGTGCTTGCGGTATTGCTGGTACAAGTCGGCGGTGAAGCGGCTGTATTCCAGGTCGGCGGCGAGGTGCTGCTGGCGCACCGGCAGCCACGCGGCGTAGCCGTCGGGGATTTCCTTGATGCCCATGCGCCGGCCTACGCGGGCAAACACGTCGAACACTTCCTGCTTCTCCGCCTCCGTCAGGCGGCGCTCCAGCACCTCAAAGGCCCGGATGGAGTAGTCGATGAGCAGGTAAAGCACGTCGCGGTAGGCCCAGTCCGGGATGGCCATGCCGCGCTTGGCTTCCACCGCCCCGTGAATGGCGGCAATGGTGTCGATGGCCCGCTCCGCATCGGCCTGCTTGGAGTACACGATTTTGCGGGCGTATTCCACCGTTGAAAACAGGCGCGCCAGCGGGTCGGCGGGCAGCTTGCCGGTAAAATAAAGCCAGTCGACGGCCTTGTTCAAGGCGAATTCAGCGGCGGCGCCGGCAAAGATGAAAAGCACCGTATCGGCCTTGCCCCAAATGGTGCGCACCACGGAGCCTTGGGCCACAAAATATTCCATGCCGCAAGAACCATCGGGGCCGGCAAAAAATTGCGCCGTAGCGCTCAATTCAAAAGTTGAACCAACAGCAGCGACGAAAGCCCGAGTACCCCGGATTCTCGATTCGGCCCGCTACAACAAGCGTGCGGCCGAGCCGAATTGAAAATTCGGGGTACCCGGGCTGTTGGCTCAACAGGCTCCGGGGTTATCCCAATACCTCGTACGCTATGGGCTTGAACGCGTAGTTGTTCGACATCTCGGCCGAGCACGCCGTCATGCCCACCACCAAGTCCATTTTGGCTTCGAGGACGACGTAGTCGCCGGCCTGGCTTTTGGGCGGCAGCACGCCCACTTTGCCCGTTTCGCCGTCCACGGTCACGTGCATGAAGATGTTGAAGCAAATGGGAATCTGGTCGGGGGTGATGCCGTGCGGGGCCAGCGCCTCGCTCAGGTTGCCGAAGCAGCCGCGGTGCGGGTGCTCGTGCCCATAGATGATGCGAAACGTGTCGGCCGAGCAGGGCGTGAGCAGGAAATCGTGCCGGCCCACGGTGTCTTCCACCATCTCAAACATCACGTTGCTCCGGTTGGAATAAAACGGGTGGCCAGTGGTGAGAAATATTGTTTCGGCGTAGTCTATGGTGCGGCCCGAAGAAAGGTATTCGGCCGTGTCGTGCAGATTGAAACACACGAAGTCCGACACTTGCTCGCCCTGCGGGTCGGTTACTTTCAGGCGCTGGCCCTGGCGCAGGACGAAGGCCGTGCCGCTACGCGGCTTGATTAACTGAGGGGCGGCCATGCTGGCTGAGGAAGGGGCATTGCCACGCGCTGTCGTAGGCTTTGCCGGTGTATTGGAAGACTTCGGACGCTTCGCCGAAGTTTTGCAGCATCGGGTTGATGGAGCCGGAATAGGCCACATCGCGGGTGCGAATGGTGTCGCGCAAGTTGGTGTAGCGGCCGTTGTTGCGGATTTGCTCGAACTGCGCGTGCGGGTTGAACACCAGCGTGGGGTGCTGAAACTGGCGCGCCGCCCGGCTGCTGCCGGGGTGCAGGCCCACCACAAAAAACGCTTCTTCCTTCAGGCTGAAGCTGAACTCCGGCGAGCTGGGGTCGGCCACCACGCGCGGGTCGTAGCCAAACTGCCGGGCGTCGAGGTTGGCCAGCGACTGCAGGCGTTGCCAGAACAGTTCCTCGAACAGTGCCTCGTTGGGCACGGTGGGCCCGCGGAAAATGATGGCCGCGCTGTGGTACAGCTTTTCCGACTGCCGGTAGGTGTCCACGAAGCCGTAGAGAAAGTCGAGAATGGCCACGTCGTCCTTGGGGCAAGCCAAATGGTCGACCACCAAGCAGTTTATTTGGTCCCAGGTCAGGGCCGTTTTGGCGGCCACGCAGGGAAAGTCCTTTTTGCTGATGAACTCGAAGTACGCTTGTGCTTCAGCCTCTTGTTTTGAATCAACCATATACACAATATTTCGGCCGCCC
>DASVTG010000168.1:0-2730 GCA_036387695.1 Hymenobacter sp.
ACCCAACGGGCTGGCGGCGGCCATCACCCTGCGGCAAAGCGGCTTGTCGGTGCTGTTGCTGGAAGGCAAGAAAGAGCTGGGCGGCGGCCTGCGCACCGCCGAGCTTACGCTCCCGGGCTTTCGCCACGACATCTGCTCCGCCATTCACCCGCTGGCCGTGGGCTCCCCGTATTTTCAAACCCTGCCGCTGGCCCAGCACGGCCTGGAATTCATCGCGCCGCCGGTGGCGGCGGCCCATCCATTCGATGACGGAACCGCCGCCACCGTCGTCACCTCGCTGGCCGATACGGCGCGCGGCCTGGGCCCCGACGAGCGGGCCTACCGCAGCTTGCTGGAGCCCTTGGTGCGCATGTGGCCCGACGTGGCCAACGACATTCTCGCGCCCCTGCACATCCCCAGGCACCCCGTGCAGATGGCTCGGTTTGGCTTGCCGGCCCTGCTGCCGGCCACGGTGCTGTCGCGCCGCTTTCGGGGGGATGCGGCCAAAGCGCTGTTTGCGGGCATGGCCGCCCACGCCATTCAGCCGCTCAGCAACCTGACCACCTCGGCCATTGGCTTGGTGCTGCTGGTGGCGGCGCACCGCGGCGGCTGGCCGTTGCCCCGCGGGGGCTCGCAGTTTATTGCCGACGCGCTGGTGGCCCATTTCCTCGCGCTGGGCGGCAAAATCGAAACGGGCACCTTCGTTCGCAACCTCGCCCAACTGCCAGCGGCCAAAGCCGTGCTGCTGGACGTGACGCCGGCGCAGCTGCTCGAAATGGCGGGCCACCGCTTGTCGGGCGTGTACGAATGGCAGCTGCGCCGCTACCGCTACGGCATGGGCGTTTTCAAAATGGACTGGGCCCTGGACGCGCCCATTCCCTGGACCGCCCCGGAATGCGCCCAGGCCGGCACGCTGCACCTGGGCAACACCGGCGCCGAAATTGCCGCCCACGAACGACAAACCTCCGAAGGCCAGCACCCCGCGCGCCCCTTTGTGCTGCTGGCGCAACCCAGCGTGTTCGACCCCAGCCGGGCGCCCGCCGGCAAGCACACGGCCTGGGCCTACTGCCACGTTCCCAACGGCTCGCGGGTGGACATGACGGCGGCCATTGAAGGGCAAATTGAGCGTTTCGCGCCGGGCTTCCGGGAGCGCATCATCGGCCGTCACACCTTCGACACCGCCCAGATGGAGGCCCACAACCCCAACTACGTGGGCGGCGACATCAACGGCGGCCTGCTCGACGTGCGCCAGCTGTTCACCCGGCCGGTGCTCAAGGCTTCTCCCTACCGCACCTCCACGGCGGGGCTCTACCTCTGCTCGTCGGCCACGCCGCCCGGCGGGGGCGTGCACGGCATGTGCGGCTACCACGCCGCCCGCCGGGCCCTGCGCGACGTTTTCAAGCTCGCCGCTCCGCCGCTGCACAAGGCCGGTTAGCTCCCGCATTCGCTTGTTGAAGCGGTTTTCGGGTTGGTGTACCGAGTTAAAGTTGAGAGTTAAAAATCAAGAAGGCTGTATTTTCACTAGGACTTATGCAAACGTCTCGCATTTTAGCCCCAGCGGGGCGGTACATTGGCAGTAACAAGCTGTCAGACAGCAAGCAAGCCCCAGTGGGGCGACATTCGGTTGTTGTTCTGGCAAGTGTCGCCCCGCTGGGGCTTTGTTGTTCTAATTCAAGCCAGTACTACCGGTATGCCGCCCCGCTGGGGCTGGAAGTGTTTACCGTTGCGTAAGTCTTCTTCACTTTTAGCTCTCAACTTTTACCTTTTCCCAAAAGCTGACACGGACCCCGAAACCGCGCTACATCAGTTCCTCAGCGCCTCCCCGCAACGGAACCGTGGCCCGGGGCTGCCAGTGCTGTCCGTCGTGCCGGAAGAGGGTGAGCCCGCTCACTACAAAACTGGCCTGGTAGGCGCGGGCGGCAAAGCGCTGGCGTAACTCCGGCACTTGCGCGGGCGGTAAGTCGCGGGTGGCCAGCGTGAGGTGCGGGGTAAAGGGCCGGTTTTCGGGCTTCACCTCCGGCAGGTGCAGGGCGCACCAGTCCATCAGCGCCGCGTGGAATGACTGGATTGCCACGGGCTCACTCACCCGCACAAACAGGGTCCGGTTGCCAAACCAGGCAAACCCGTCCAGGCCCACAGCAAAGCCGGCCCGCGTGGCCGCGAAAGCCGCCAGGGTCGCCGCACATTTCGCTTCAAAGTCGTCGCACTGCCGCAGCGGCGGCAGCAGCGTGATGTGCGGCGGCAGGCGCACCGCATTCCGGCTTCCGGTGAGCTGGTGCACTTCCTGTTTCAGGGCCCAGGTTTCTGCGAACACGGGCTCGGGCGGCAGCACAGCCAGCAAGTAAAGCGTTTTCATTGGCCAAAAACATTACATCCGCAACAGGTACGGCTTCCTTGCATTTTCTGCGCTTTGAGGTGGCACACAACCGCCTATTTCTTCTCATTGACCATCATCGGGACAAGCTCAACAACAGCCATCCGATGACTTGGGGCGTATAAGTTGGCGTTGAATTTACTGCGCCCATGAGGCCAGGCCCGCGCCGCGCCTTTTTATTATTTTGCCCATGAAACCATTATTTCTGGTGTTTGTGCTGGCCCTGGCCGGCTGTGCTACCGAACAGGTGCAATACGCCCGCCCGCAGCCCAACGTTGATTTCCGGGCTTATAAAACGTACAATTTTATGGACGTCACGGCCCGCAACGAGGCGGACTTTCAGGGCCCCGGCACGGGGGTTGAGGCCCTCAAGCAGG
>DASVTG010000169.1:0-1834 GCA_036387695.1 Hymenobacter sp.
CTGCGCAAACGGCGCCAGCAGAACGTCAAACTCACCACCTCACCAGTTCACCACCTCACCAGTTCACCCGTTTGTGCTGTACCTTGGCCGCGGCCTCGTGGCCGGTTTGCTGGCTTCATTTTTCTTGCTGCATGTCCCGAAAAAAGGTGTTGTTCCTCATCGGTTCGCCCAACCAAACCACGCAGATGCACCAGATTGCGCGCCTGCTGGAAGACGAGTTTGAACCTTACTTCAGCCAGCTTTACTACGACGGCTGGCAGCGCGGCTTCTACAAATTTTTGCTCTGGTCCGGTAGCCTCGACAAAACCATTGTCACGGGCAAAATCAAGGACAAAGCCGACCGGTACCTGGCCGAGCACGGCCTGAAAAACGACTTCGAGGCCCGCGTGTATGGCAACACCTACGACCTGGTGGTGTGCTGCTCCGACGTGATAGTGCCCTGGCCGCTGGTGCGCCGCACCAAAACCGTGTTTGTGCAGGAAGGCATGACCGACCCCCTCAACCGCTGGGCGCGGCTGGTGAAGCGCTTCACGCGCTACCCCATCCTGGCCATTGGCACGGCGCTCAACGGCATGAACAACTGCTGCGACATTTACTGCGTGGCCTCAGAGGGCTACCGGGAGCACTTCGCCCGCGTGGGCGTGGACCAAGACAAGCTGGTGGTGACGGGCATTCCCAACTTCGACCACATCGAGCAGGTGCGCCACAACGACTTCCCGCACCGCGGCTACGTGCTGGCCGCCACCTCCGACCTGCGCGAAACCTTCACGCCCGAAAACCGGCCCAAGTTCATTCGGGAGTGCGCCCGCATTGCCAACGGCCGCCCGATGGCCTTCAAGCTGCATCCCAACGAGGAGCTGCCGCGCGCCGTGGACGAGATAAAGCAGCACGCCCCGCCCGGCACGCTCGTTTTCACCGAGGGCAACACCGACCACATGATTGCGAACTGCGTGGAGCTGATTACTCAGTATTCGACGGTGGTGTACGTGGGGCTGGCGCTGGGCAAGCCGGTGCATTCCTACTTCGACGTGGACGACCTCAAGCGCAAGCTGCCCTGGCAAAACGGCGGCACCTCGTCGCGCCGCATTGCGGCCATTTGCCGCGGCTTCGTGGGCTTCCGTGGCAGCGGGCCGGCCTTCCTCAAGCAGTACCAAGCGGAGGCTTTCGCGGACCCTTCGCCCACCGGCAGCCCTTTGACGGTGCATTAGCGCCTGGATTTTCTCGGACGTCGAGGTAAAATTTAAGGCCATACCTAACAGGCAATTACCCGTCCGAAGCCATCCAGAGCCGCAAATTTTAGCGTATTTCCATCCAACCACCGACTACCGGATACCGACATTCGTCCATGGCCGCTCCCAAAGTCCTGACCGTTGTGCAAGCCCGCATGGGCTCGTCGCGCCTGCCCGGCAAGATATTGCTCCCCTTGGCGGGCCAGCCGCTGCTGGTGCGCATGGTGGAGCGGGTGCAGCGCGCGCTGCTGGCCGGCACCGTGGTGGTGGCCACCACCACCGATGCCGCCGACGACGCCGTGGCCGAGTGCTGCGCCGCGCACGGCCTGGCCTGCTTCCGCGGCAACGCCCTCGACCTGCTCGACCGCCACTACCAGGCCGCCCGCCAGTTCGGCGCCGACGTGGTGCTGAAAATCCCCTCGGACTGCCCGCTCATCGACCCGTTTGTGATTGACGAAGTGGTGAAATTCTACTTTGACTTTGCCGAGCGGTTCGACTTCGTGAGCAACCTGCACCCCGCCACTTTTCCCGATGGCAACGACGTGGAGGTGATGCCTTTCGCAGCCCTGGAAACGGCCTGGCGCGAAGCCAAACGCCCCCTGGAG
>DASVTG010000170.1:0-16457 GCA_036387695.1 Hymenobacter sp.
TCAATGCTTTCCTGCTTGGCGTTGTCGATAAAGCCGCAAGTGTTGATGATAACAATGTTGGCGTCGGACTTCTCGGCCTCGTGGGTCACATCGAAGTCGTTGGCCTGGAGCTGGCCCATCAAAACTTCGCTGTCCACGATATTCTTCGAGCAGCCCAGGGTGATGACGTTTACTTTATTGGTAGTCTGATTTCTAACCTTCATGAATCACGGATTTATCAACTGCCGCATGGCGGCTGCATACAATGCCTGGTGGGGCAGATTGGTTCGGCAGTAGAAGATTTAAAGCGCCTCGAACTGGCGCAGGAAGCGCATGTCGTTCTCGGTGAACAGGCGCAAGTCTTTAATCTGGTACTTGAGCATGGCTATGCGCTCGATGCCCATGCCCCAGGCGTAGCCGGAGTATTTGTCGGAATCAATCTTGGCATTTTCGAGCACGGCGGGGTCCACCATGCCGCAGCCGCCAATCTCCACCCAGCCCGAATACTTGCAGATGTTGCAGCCCGCGCCCTTGCAAATGAGGCAGGTGATGTCAATTTCGGCGCTGGGCTCGGTGAAGGGGAAGAAGCTGGGGCGGAACCGGATGTTGATGTCGGCCCCGAACAGCTCCTGCACGAAGTAGTACACCGTCTGCTTCAGGTCGGCGAAGCTCACGCCCTCGTCAATGAAAATGCCTTCCACCTGATGAAACATCATGTGGGCGCGGGCCGAAATGGCCTCGTTGCGAAACACGCGGCCCGGCATGACGCGGCGAATGGGCAGCGGCTCGGTTTCCATCACGCGCACCTGCACGGTCGACGTGTGGGTTCTTAAGAGGTGAGATGGTGAATTGGTGAGATGGTGAGTTTTTTGTTCCCCATCACTTGCCGCTTCATTACTCGCTAGCTCACTACTCGCCATTTCACCATTCCGAAGGAAGAACGTGTCCTGCATGTCCCGCGCCGGATGATTCTCCGGGAAGTTGAGGGCCGTGAAGTTGTGCCAGTCGTCTTCAATCTCGGGCCCCTCGGCCACCGCGAAGCCGATGCGGGCAAACACGCGCAGCATTTCTTCACGCACCAGGCTCAGCGGGTGGCGCGTGCCCAGCGCATTGAGCACGGGCGGCAGGGTGTAATCAAAATCGGGGTTGGCCGGCGCGTTGTCGGCGGCAGCTTCGGCGGCCTGCTGGGCTTCGTCGAAGCGGGCCTGGGCTTGCTGCTTCAGGGCGTTGAGCTGCTGGCCCACGGCGCGCTTTTCTTCGGCGGGCACCGTCTTCAACTGGTCGAACAAATCGGCCAAACGGCCCTTGCGGCCGAGGTAATTGATGCGAAACGCATCGAGGTGGGCGGCGCTGCTTAAATCGGCGGTCGTAATTTCGGCCGTCAGGCTAGCAATAGATTCCTGCATCATAGGCCACAAAGTTACGGCAAGAGGCCCACCCTTGCCGAACGTTTCGCGTATGCGTTCGGTTAGCCAGTCTCGTCTTCACATTTTCATGTTGATATGAAAACCACTTTCTTCTCCCTCTTTTTGACCGTGGCCGTGGCCACTGGCGCATCGGCCCAAGACGGTTGGGGCTCATCCGACGGGTGGGGCGCGCCCAAGAAAACGACCACCAAAAAATCGAGCACCTCGGGCCGCACCCAGGCCGCCGGCCAGCAAAAAGCCGCGCCAGCCGCTGCGGCCCCCATGGCTCCTGAGCCCGCCCCGGCCGCTCAGCCCGAGGCCAGCGCGGGCAGTGCCGCCGCCGGTGGTGGCTTCGGCGCCGCCGCTGGCAGCGGCAGCAGCAACTCGCAAAGCATGGGCATGTCGGCTGCGCCCGGCACGCCGGTGATGTTGCAAAGCGGCCGCAACGTGCTGGCCGACGATGCCGCCGCCACCCGCGAGCGCCGCCTCAAGCACCGCGCTGGCCGCGCAGCCGCCGCGCCCGCGGCTCCTGCAGTGGTTGAGCAACCGGCACCGGCTCCCGCTCCCGCCGCTGTGGGCGCCGAAGGAACCGCCGTTGGCACCAGCGCCAATGCTGGGGCAGCCCAACCGGCGGCTGCGCCCAAGGCGGCCAAGCCCAAAACCACCAAGAAAGCCCCCGCCGCGCCTTCGGGCTGGTAAGGCAAATGGCTTTCTGCTACCGCTGGCTACGCATCAAAATTTGCGGCAGCGAGGCAGTAGTGAAAAAATAGTTAAGGCCTCAAAAGCTCGTTTCTAACGGCTTTTGAGGCCTTTTTTTGTTCGTAGTTATTGCGAATCGAGAATCGGCACGGTTTTGTATTTACCCCTCGCATCCACACACCAATCTTTCATTTCAGCTATGCTACGTTCCTTTTTAACCCTCGCTCTCTCGGTGTTCCTGCTGGCTGAAGCCAGCGCCCAAACGGCCCCTGCCGCCACCGCCAAAACCCAGGCCAAGTCGGCCAAAGCTTCGGCTCGCACGGCAGCCCGCACCGCCAAAAAAGCCCGCCGCGTCGCCATCAAAAGCGCCCCCGTTGCTCCCCTGAACGATGGCTGGCCCGCCCTGGAAGAGACGACGACCGTAGCATCTGCCGCCCCGACCACCAGCAACGGCTGGGGCGCCGACGTGGCTCCGGCCGCCAGCACGTCGCGCGGAGAGATTGACAACCAGAACGTGCACGCTGCTCCCGGCATGCCCATCCACGTCCGCACCAGCAACGGCATGGTGCCCTACAGCGTGCGGCCTCCCCGCAAGCCCGCTGCCCAAACCACGCTCACGCCCGGCAACTAGTTCCGGTCCGTCCGGGGCAGCGCCCGGCTCAACGAGCTTCCGGCTCGGTTCATCGGCTCCCGCCATCCGCACCGCCACCCCGTTGGCTGATTGCGCGTATGGTTGGGAGCCGATGAGCTTTCAGCTTCGCTGAACGAGCAGATGCGCCTTCATTGCCCAATTCTTACGCTCCACGTCCTTCTCGTTTCACGAATGATTCGCTACTTCTTCGCTTCGTTATTATTGCTCGCTTTCACCGCTGGCGATGCCAGTGCTCAAACCAAGCCCCGCGCGGCCCGCAAAAAAATGGCGCCCTACTCCAGCCGGGGCCCCAAAAAGCCGGCCGTGAAGATTAACCCGCACACCGGCAAACCCTACGGCGCGGGCGTGTCGCAGGACCTGAAAGACGGCACGGCTTACCTGGCGCCCGGCATGCCCATGCGCAAGCAGGAAGGCTACACCAACAACGGCGGCTACAACGACAACCGCGCCCCCCGCCCGCGCTACGCCAAGCCCGCCAACAGCTCGCTGTCGCGCGACGCCAATGCGCCGGCGGCCCCCGCCACCAAGAAAACCACTCGCCGGTAAACGCCGCCAGCGGCGCTACACGGCTTCGTAGTACAGCGTGCTGCAGTTGTCCGGCCGCAGCACCGACTCGGCGGCTTTGCGCACGTCGGCCACGGTCACGGCCTGAATGCGGCGGCTTTCTTCGTTCACCAGGTTGGCATCGCCCTGCAGCTTGCTGTAAGCCAAGTTCATGGCGCGGTTCAGCAAGTCGATTTCTCCAAAAACCAGGCTGCTCTCGGCCTGGTTTTTTACTTTTTCCAATTCTTGGGCGTCCACGTCCTGGGCGAGAAATTCGGCCACGACGGCTTCCACGGCCGCATCGGCGGCTTTGAGGTCCACGCCCGCGTTCAGCTTGCCGCTGATGACGAGCAGGCCCGGGTCGAGCGAGCCGGTGAGCGAGGCCGAGATGTTGTTGAACAAAGCCTGCTCCTTCACCAAGCGCTGGTGCAGGCGCGCCGACTTGCCGTGGCCCAGCACGTCGCTGAGCAAGTCCACGGAGTGGTAGCGCGCGTCGTTGCGGGCCGGCATGTGGTACGCCTTGTAGAGGGCCGACAGGGGCACCGGCGCCGAGGCGGTGCGGTGCCGCGCCTCGTGCTGCTCGGGTTCGGCGGGCAACTGGCGCTGGTAGGCCGGGCCGCCGGGTATGGGCCCGAACCACTTCTCGGCCAGGCGGCGCACCTCGGCGGCGCTCGCGGCCCCGGCCACTACCAGAATGGCGTTTTGGGGCGCGTAGTGTTTCTGAAAGAAGCCGCGCACGTCGTCCATTACGGCGTTTTCGATGTGCGAAATCTCCTTGCCAATGGTGTTCCACTGGTAAGGGTGGGTGTGGTACGCCAGCGGCTTGAGCTTGAGCCACACGTCGCCGTAAGGCTGGTTGAGGTAGCTCTGCTTGAATTCTTCCACCACCACTTTGCGCTGCACTTCCAGGCCGTTTTCGGAGAAGGCCAGGTTCAGCATCCGGTCGCTCTCCAGCCAAAAGCCGGTTTCAAGGTTGGCCGCGGGCAGCGAGAGGTAGTAGTTGGTGACGTCGGAACTGGTGAAGGCATTGTTTTCGCCGCCCACGCGCTGCAGCGGTTCGTCGTAGCTGGGAATGTTGACCGAGCCCGAAAACATCAGGTGCTCAAACAAGTGCGCAAAGCCGGTGTGGCCCGGGTCTTCGTCGCGCGAGCCCACGTCGTACATCACGTTGAGCACGGCCATGGGAGTGGAAAAATCTTCGTGAACGATGCAGCGCAGGCCGTTATCGAGGGTGAATTCGGTGAAATGAATCATAAGGATGGGAAGTCGGCGGGGCCCAAAGGTAGGCGCACCCCGCAAGTAGTTAACCGGCAAAAAGCTCAACGGGTTCGAGGGAGCCTGCGAAGGGCGGGGGCTAAAAAGTGGCGCGTACGCCCAGCGCTACCGTGCGCGGGGTGGGGTAGGTGGCCTGGTCCAGGCCAGCTTGGCGGGCGTCGGCTTCGGCGCTGCTCACGTTGGGGTCGTAGCCGCGGTAGGCCGAAAGCAACAGCAGGTTGGTGCCGCTCAGAAACACGGACACCGAGTGCGGGGCCCGGCGCCACACCTCGGCCGACAGCACCACGCTGCTCAGCCGCACGTGGTTGCCCGATTGCAGGGTGTAGGCCGTGACGCCGCTGCTGAGGCCGCCATAGGCCACGCCCGCCCGCGGCACGTCGGTAGTGGGCTGGCTGGGCGTCCACCGGTCGCGCACGCGGGTGGTGGCGTTGAAGCCGCCCCGGGGCACGTCGAGCAAACCGAGGTTGGGGTCGAACACTTCGTAGCCGAACAGGCCGTCCACCTGCAGTTGCAACTCGAAGCGCCCGTACGTGAGCTGCTGGGTGAGGTTGAGCACCTGCCGGGGCAGGCCCGAGCCCAGCACGCCGGGGTAGGCGCCGCCCCCCGCGTTGTCGAAGCGGGGGTTGCCGGCGCCGTCCAGCCCGAGGTAGCGGACGCCGTAAAAAGAGCTGAGCGGCTCGTTGGACGTCAAAACGAAGTTGCGGCCGGGCACGTAGGTCAGAACCGCCGCGCCCGCGGGCTGCTCGTAACGGTTGCGGTTGAGGGCCACCGCCAGCGCGGTGCGGCCCCTGAGCGGCCCCGCGTGCCAGCGGCTGCCCAGCGTCAGTTCCAAGCCGCGGTTGCGCACGTACGCCGGCTTCTGGCCTTCAAACTGGCCCAGGTTGACCCGCGTGTCGCGCCGGTAAAGCGAGCCCGTGAAATCCAGGTGGCCGCTGGCCAGGGCCACGTGCAGGCCCGCGTCGGCCTGGGTGGTCAGCTCGTCCAGAAACTGAAAAAAGGTGGTGTTGGGCAGCTGGTACGTGAAGCCGTGGTCGCCGGCAAAGTCGCCGCGGTTGCTCGTCTGGCCCCAGCCGGCCCACAGGTCCAGCGTGCCCAGGGGGCCGCGGTCTTTCAGCCAGGCTTCCTGCGCGGCGTGCCACGTGGCCTGCGCCGCCGGCAGCCACTGCCGGCGCTTGGTTTCGGGCACGCGGCCGGATTCGTCGGCCCGCAGGCTGCCCTGCACGGCGTAACGCCCGGCGTAGGCGTAGCCCGCCAGGAGCTGGTACCCCAACAAGTCGTATTCGGCCGTTGACCGGCTGCCCGAGCTGCTGGGCGACGGCAGATAGAAGGGCGGAACGGGCAAGGAGAATTCTTCGAATGACTGCGACTGCCGGTTTCTCCACGAAGTGGCTTCCGCCGAAGCGGTGAGGCCGTGCCGGTCGCCCAGGGTGCGGGCGTAGCGCAGGGCCGGGTTCAGCGTCAGCTGCTGGTGTTGCGCGCCGCGGGTTCCCGTTTGAAAGCCGTCGCGCGGCGTGTGGTCTTCCGGGCGGCTCCGGTAGTCGTGGGCGGTCAGCGAGTCGCGTTCCAGCGCGGCGCGCAGGTCCAGCGTGAGGCCGGTTGCCAGCTCGTAGCGCAGCTCAGCGTGCACCAGCAGCCGGCGGTTGCGGGCCGTGCTCAGGTTTTGGTCGGCTAGCTGCACGGGGTTGGGGGTGCCGAAGTCGGTGGCGTAGTCCCCGTTGGCCTCGTACACCGGCAGGGTGGGCAGGTAGCGCAGCGTTAGGCCGAACAGGGCAGCGTCGGGGCGGCGCTCTTCCACGCGGCCGTAGCTCAGGCCGCCGCTCAGGCGCAGGCGTGGGCCCACGTTTTGGTCCACGTTCAGGCGCAGGCCGTAGCGGTGCAGGCTCGTATTGAGCACGATGCCCTGCTGGCCGAGGTAGTCGAGTGCCGCGTAGTAGCGGGTGCCAAAGGCCGTGCTGCCGCTCAGGCCCAGGTGGTGTTCCTGCACGGCGGCCGCGCGCAGCACCTCGGCCTGCCAGTCGGTGCCCGCCCCCAAGCCAGCCAGCTGGGCCGGGGTGTATTCGGGCGCGTGGCCGTTGTTGCGGGCCGCCTCGTTGGTCAGCTCGGCGGCTTCGCGGGCCCCGAGCAGGTCGTAGCGGGCGCGGGCCGTTTGCACGCCGCCCCAGCCGGTGTACTGCACCCGCAGCGGCTGGCCGGCCGCCCCGCGCCGCGTGCGGATGCGGACAACGCCGTTCTGCCCTAGAAAGCCGTACTGGCCGGTTTCAAAAGCGCCCTTCAGCACTTCCACCTGTTCGATGTCTTCCGGGGCAATGCTCAGCAACGGGTTGCTGCTGGCGTCGGGGTTGGTGGGAGAGGCCGAGAAAGCGTTTGCCCGGCTGTAAGGGTTCAGGGTGCCGAAGCGGTACTGAAACACGGGCACGCCGTCGACCACGTACAGCGGCTGCACGTGGCTGTCGAGGCTGGCCGCCCCGCGAATGCGCACCACTGCCCCGGCGCCCGGCGCCCCGGAGTAGGGCGTTACCTGCACTCCGGCTACGCGGCTGAGCGCTGGTTGGGCGGTGGTGAAAGGCGGGAGAAAGGAATGCTCCGTGACCGAAACCGCCGGGTCGGCGGTGGTGATGCTGGCCGGCGTAGGGCGCCCGAGGCTATCTGAAACCAGCGCGGGCCGGGCCAACGAATCAAGTTGCTGCGCCTGAGCGGCTATTCTTAGTAGAAAAAGAAGACCTATTGGTAGAATTCGGGGCATAAAATTTGATAAACAAAAGACCTTGCGAAGGTAGATGCCGGTTGCCTAAGCATTGCATAACGGGCTCAAGGAATGGCGCACCTGAGCCGGATTAGAACCAGTTATTACAGCCGGGTTTGGTTGCTGAGTCACCGTTCACCCACTACAGGCTACACTCGCCGGCCTTCCATTCAATTTTTCCTTCATCAGCTCCATGCAGCCAACGCTACCCCTTGCTCCCGCGCTGAAAAAACTACGTGCCTTGCTGCTTTGCCTGCCGTTGCTCGTGGGCTGTGAAGACGCCGCCGACCACCTGTTTCCGCAGCCCCAGCCGGTGCAGCTGCCCGCCGAAACCAAGGTGGGCGCCAACACTTTTGGCTGCCTGGTAAACGAACAGGTATGGGAGGCGAGCAACGCCACCACCCTTGCCGGCAACGTGCTCACGCCCAGCGCCAGCTACCAGCGGGGCGAGTTGCACCTCGACGCGTTTCGGCGCCTGCAGGTAGCTGGGCCCATTACCAACTTTTACTTCACCGCCGCCCACGTCACCGGTCCCGGCGTGTACCCGCTGCTCCAAGGCCACAGCGCTAGGCTGGAAACCTTCAACCGGCGCTTCGGGTACGTGGCCGACACCTTGCGCGCGGGCACGCTCACCGTCACGCGCCTTGATACCACTGGGCCGCACCCATTGGTGGCCGGCCGCTTTGCGCTGCGGGCGGTGTTGCGCCCCGGTGCCGGCCAGTCCGCCGACTTTCCAGCAGAAGTACACGTGACCGAAGGCCGCTTCGACATTCAGCTGAACCGCCGCTAGGCCAGAGCCAAGACCTGCAAAGTCTAGTTGGGCAGCTGTATGCTGCTCAAGGTGTGGCCGGCGCCGGGCCCATCCACAGAGCGTAGGAGGCATCCCGGAATTGTCCGGCACAGTGCCTGACCAGCTTGCGTATACACATTGGGCACGCCATAATCATAGGCCGGCCGGGGTGGAGGGTAAGCTCAAGTGCAGCCCTAGGGTGGTTTCGTTGCCCTTCAGGGGCGGCAGGCACACTCCGGCTCCCAGCAAGCCCTGGCCTCTGCCCGGTGCGGATGGTTGGGCGCGGCGGACGCCCTGGCGCAAGGCCGACGCTTGCGGCTGGGCGTTCTGGGCCAGGACCGAGGCCGCGCCGGCCAGCACCGAGGCAGGCCGTGGCCATGAGTAAATGCAAGGGCATGAGCAGGGTGAGTAAATGAGCCGTGCCCAAATACAGGCGCCGTTCAGCCCGCTACCTTTGCCTGAGATTTCCCATCCGTTTTGCCATGACTTCCGCCAACACCGCCCTTCGGTTCGACCGCCACGACCTCGCCAACGACACCCTGCTGCACCTCTACCAGCACCTGCTGCGCCCCCGGCTGATTGAGGAAAAAATGCTGATTCTGCTGCGCCAGGGCAAGGTGAGCAAGTGGTTTTCGGGCATTGGGCAGGAAGCCATTTCGGTGGGCAGCACCCTCGCGCTGGAGCCCGACGAGTACATCCTGCCGCTGCATCGCAACCTGGGCGTGTTCACGGGCCGCGAAGTGCCATTGGGCCGCCTGTTCGCCCAGTGGCAGGGCAAGCGCACGGGTTTCACCAAGGGCCGCGACCGCAGCTTTCACTTCGGCACCAACGAGCACCACATCGTGGGCATGATTTCGCACCTGGGCCCGCAGCTGGCCGTGGCCGGAGGCATTGCGCTGGCCGACGTACTGGACAAAAAGCCCAAAGTGACCCTGACCTACAGCGGCGACGGCGGCGCCTCGGAAGGCGACTTTCACGAGGCCCTGAACGTGGCCGCCGTGTGGCAGCTGCCCGTGATTTTCATGATAGAAAACAACGGCTACGGCCTGAGCACGCCCAGCAACGAGCAGTTTCGCTTCAAGTCCTTCGTGGACAAAGGGCCCGCCTACGGCATGGAGGCCGTGCAAGTAGACGGCAACAACGTGCTGGAAGTGTACACCACCGTGAGGCGCCTGGCCGAAGACCTGCGCCAAAACCCGCGCCCGGTGCTGGTAGAAGCCCTCACGTTCCGGATGCGCGGCCACGAGGAAGCCAGCGGCACCAAGTACGTGCCCCAAACCCTGATGGAAGAGTGGGCCGCCAAAGACCCGGTGGAGAACTACGAAAAGTGGCTCATCAAGGAAGGCATCCTTTCCGAAACGGCCCGCCAAACCATTCGCGAAACCATCAAGGCTGCCATCGAAGCCGGCTTGCAGGAAGCCGATGCCGAGCCCATGCCCACGGCTGACGTAGCCGAGGAAATCGCCGACATGTACCGGAATTTTGAGCCGGACGCTTCGCTTCAAAGAGAGTTAAAAGTTAAAAGTGAAGAGTTGACACCAAGCAATAACCCGTTGACTTTTAACTCTCAACTTTTAGCTGCGACGAAGGAGCTGCGCTTTATAGATGCCATTCAGGAGGGCCTGCGCCAAAGCATGCTGCGCTATCCCGACCTCGTGCTCATGGGCCAGGACATCGCCGACTACGGCGGCGTGTTCAAAATCACGGAAGGCTTCGTGGCCGAGTTTGGCAAAGCGCGGGTGCGCAACACGCCCTTGTGCGAGTCGGCCATTGTGGGCGTGGGCTTGGGCCTGAGCATCAAGCACAAGAAAAGCATGGTGGAAATGCAGTTTGCGGATTTCGTGACCTGCGGCTTCAACCAGATTGTGAACAACTTGGCCAAAAGCCACTACCGCTGGGGCCAGAATGCCGACGTGGTGGTGCGCATGCCCACCGGCGCCGGCAGTGCCGCCGGGCCGTTTCACTCACAAAGCAACGAGGCCTGGTTCACGCACGTGCCCGGCCTGAAAGTGGTGTACCCCAGCAACCCGCACGACGCCAAAGGCTTGCTCTGCGCCGCCTTCGAAGACCCCAACCCGGTGCTGTATTTCGAGCACAAAATGCTCTACCGCAGCCTGAGCGGCCCCGTGCCCGAAGCCTACTACACCACGCCCATCGGGCAGGCCGCCCTCGCGGCGGAAGGGGAGGAGCTGAGCATCATCACCTACGGCATGGGCGTGCGCTGGGCCCTGGACGTGTGCCAGGACCTCAACGTGTCGGCCGACATTCTCGACCTGCGCACGCTGCTGCCGTGGGACGAAGAAGCCGTGCGCAAAACCGTGGCGAAAAACGGCCGCGTCCTCGTCCTGCACGAAGACACCCTGACGGGCGGCATCGGCGGGGAAATTGCGGCTTGGATAGCCGAAAATTGCTTTGAGCACCTCGACGCGCCCGTACGCCGCGTGGCCTCGCTCGATACCGCTATTCCGTTTGCGCCGCCCCTGGAGGCGGCGTTCCTGCCGCAGCAGCGTTTGCGGGAGCAAGTCGCCGCGTTGCGCAGCTACTAGGGCCTGCTTTGCGCATGAAAATTTCCCTGATACGGACACGTATTGGCGCGGTTTTCGCGCGCCAATACCGTACCTTCCCTTTTACTATCAGTTGATTCTATATTCTATAATTCTATTCATTTTAAATTGAAACACTTTCTACTCCCGGTCGTGCTTCGCTGGTTGCCGAGTGCGCTGCTGTTGGTGGTGCTGGGAAGCTGCAACGTTTTCCACCCCTACCGCCTGCCCACGCCCAAACCGTCGCCCGAGTTCAAGGCGCAGCAGAAAGCTGCGGCCAGCGCCCGCAAAAAGCGGGAGTCAAATACCCCTTTGTTTAAGAAAAAGCCGAACCCGGCCGACGAGGAAGCGGCCACCGACGTGTCCACCCCGTCGGGGGCCCCACTCGCTTCGACTGCGGCCACGCCCGAAGCCCGCACCCTGCCCGAACGCCCCACGGTGCGCTACGACAAGCAGGGCCTCATGAAAAAGCCCAAGCTGATGCGCCGGCGCCGGACCAAGCCAAGTTCTAAGCCCTTCCGTCCCTGGAAGTCTATTCGCCATTTCTTTAAGTACGACCTCCATGCCAAACCCAACTACAGCCCCGACCATCGGCCGGTTGCGCCGGCCGCTGACCCCGCGCCCGATGCGGCTCCCGTCGACGTTGAGCCAGCTCCTGCGCCGGCGGCCAAGCCGTAAGGCGCTGCTGGGGATGCTGCTGGCCGTGGGGGCATTGCTCGGCAGCCACGCCGCCACGGCCCAGATAGTGCGCGCTAAACCCGGCCAAGTGAAGTCCGCCAATCGCCGCGCCCTGCGCGAGGCGCAACGCACCGAGTCGCCCTACAAAGACAGCCACTTGGGCGTGACCCCGGCTCGCCTCAAGCGCGGCCAAAGCACGCAGCCACAGCCCGAGGTCAGCAACGACGTGCGCTACAAAAGAGGCAACTCGCCCACCCTGCGTCCGTCCAGCGTGCTAAATATGCGCCGCAAAAAGAAGGAGTAGCGGGGTGCTGCGCGGCCCGCACAAAAATTGAGTAACTCCTCGGGGAATCAAGTGTTAGGGAACCGTTGTATTACCCTAGCACGGCGGCCTTGCGTATGCCAAGGCTCCGCCACGCAGCGTGCGCGGCTTCTCTTGTTTCCTTAATGTTCCTTATGTCGACTCCCTGGCTTCCCCTCACCCAACCCGAACAGATTACGGACCTTGCTCAGGCTTCGCACGAGCAGCCGGTGCTCATCTTCAAGCACAGCACGACGTGCTCCATCAGCGCGGCCGCCAAAAGCAAGATTGAGCGCCAGTGGGCCGACAGCGGCCTTGACGTTCCCATTTATTACCTCGACTTGCTGCGTTTCCGTCCCCTTTCGGCCCAGGTAGCCGAGCAATTCAGCATTCGCCACGAGTCGCCCCAACTGCTCCTCATCCAGGACGGCGAGTGCACCTACGACGCCTCCCACATGGGCATCCGCCTCAGCGACGTGAAATCAGTAGTGAAACAGTGAGGTGGTTCTTGGTGAGGTGTGAACTGGTGAGGTGGTGAGTTTGACGTTCCACCCGCGCAAACTGCGCAGACAAAACGTCAAACTCACCACTTCACCGGTTCACACCTCACCACTTTACCGATACTCAAACTCCACGTTTTGCTTGATGTCGGGGTGCAGGCTGAGCGCCACCGGGCAGGTCAGGGCGGTGCGCTCCAGCAGGGCCCGGTCGTTGGGAGCCAGCGCGGCGGGTAGCGTAAACGTGAGGTCAATTTGCGCGATGCGGCGCGGGGCCTCGGGGCTCATGTGCTTTACCACCGCAAAGGCGCTGCCCACCAATTCCAGCTCGTGGCGAGCGGCCACGATGCCCATCACCGTCATCATGCACGAGCCGAGGGCGGTGCTCACCAAATCGGTCGGCGAAAACGCTTCGCCTTGCCCGTGGTTGTCTTTGGGAGCATCGGTTTGAATAATGTTGCCGGAGGCCACGTGGGTGGCTTCGGTGCGGAGGTGGCCGGCGTAGCGGGCGGTGGCGGTGGTCATCAAGTCAGGCAGTTACCTTTACAAAGTTGTTTCTTCAATAGCTAATTTACGTATTACTTCACGCGCCGAACTTGCGGCGCTTGATTGGGCTCATTTTAGGTCGACCATGTTCTCCTTCACTTCCCGCTTTTTTGGTTTGCTGGCCTCGGTTTGCCTGGCCACGTCTGCCCACGCGCAGGACACCCCCGCGCGCCCTGCCCCGCCCGCTCCCGGCCAGCCCAGCCCGGCGCCCGAGCCCCAAGCGCAGCCCCCGAGGCGCTACGTTTCGGTGCCCGCCGCGCCGTCCGACGAACAGTCGTACAGCAAGGAGTTTGTGTACGGCGTCAATTTCAACACCCAAGGCGGCCTGCTGGGCGGTGCGTCGGTGCGCTCGTCGCGCGTGCTCGACGACCGCATGCTGCGCTTTTGGAGCATAGAGGGCGTGATGCTGAAAAACGCCAAGGAAGACCGCATCAATACGGTGGTCGGCGGCAGCTACATCGACCGCAAAACCAATTACGGCTTCGTGCTGCGGCCTTCGGTGGGCTTGCAGCGCATCCTGTTTCGCAAAGCGGCCGATGCCGGCGTACAGGTTAACGGGCTGGTCAGCGTGGGCCCGTCGTTCGGGTTGCTCATGCCGTACTACATCAGCTACGACCGCACGGCCACGCAAACGCTGGTTATCAACGTGAGCACCGACGAAATCGTGAACGAGCAGTACGACCCGCAGGTGCATGTCGACTCGCGCGCCATCCTGGACCGCGGCCCGCTTTTCAGCGGCATCGGCGAAACCAGGGTGATTCCCGGCTTCCACCTGCGCGGCGGCCTCAGCTTTGAGTACGGGCGCTACCGCGACGCCGTTACGGGCCTGGAGGCGGGCTTTTTGGTGGAGGGCTTCACAAAGCGCATGCTGATTATCAGTCCCTTTGCCTCGGAGGTTGACGTGAACCGTCAGTTCTTCCCCTCGGTGTACCTAACCCTTTATTTCGGACACCGCTCCTAGAAGGAATTATGAGTTATAAATTATGAATTATGGGTTTTTGTTGGCGGCCCGCGTCGAAGCACTTCGTTCGTAATTTTGTTATCCCCGGGCACCTGCTTCAACACGCTGCCAACTCATAATTCATAATTTATAACTCATAATTCGATTTATGATTGATTTGCCCGTTATCCAGCCCGAAACGGCTGCCCCTGCCCGCCCCCGCAAGCCTGATTGGCTGCGCGTGAAGCTGCCCGTGGGCGAAGAATACGCTGCCGTGCGCCGCCTCGTGGACGAGCACAAGCTGCACACCATCTGCGAAAGCGGCAACTGCCCCAACATGGGCGAGTGCTGGGGCGCCGGCACGGCCACGTTCATGATTCTGGGCAACATCTGCACCCGGTCGTGCTCGTTCTGCGCCGTGGCCACCGGCCGCCCCACCGAATACGACCTCGACGAGCCCCGCCGCGTGGCCGAAGCCATCGCCCTCATGAAGGTGAAGCACGCCGTCATCACGAGCGTAAACCGCGACGAGCTCAAGGACCGCGGCGCCAGCGTGTGGCGCGAAACCGTGGTGCTCACCAAGCAGCTCAGCCCCGGCACCACCATCGAAACCCTGATTCCGGACGTGAAAGCCAACTGGGACGCCTTGGACGTGATGATTTCGGGTGGCCAGGAAGTGATTTCGCACAACATCGAAACCGTGGGCAGCCTCTACCGCCTGGTGCGCCCGCAAGCCCGCTACGACCGCAGCCTGGAACAAATTCGCCGCACCAAGCTGGCCGGCCACCGCACCAAGTCGGGCATCATGCTGGGCTTGGGCGAGAAAGCCGACGAGCTGTACCAAGCCATGGACGACCTCGTGGCCAATGGCCTCGACATCCTCACCCTCGGCCAGTACCTACAGCCCACCAAGCGCCACCTCGACGTGGCCGAGTTCATCACGCCCGACCAGTTTGCCCACTACAAGGAGGAAGGGCTGCGCCGCGGCCTGAAGTACGTGGAAAGCGGCCCGCTGGTGCGCAGCAGCTACCACGCCGAGCGCCACGTGAACGTGCCCGTATAAAAGAGAAATTTCCTTATTAAACCAATTGTGTCATGCTACCAAACCAGCCTGCCATTAAAGACCAGTTGGCTACCATCATCAGTAGCTTACCGGAAAAAGCCACTTGGGACGATGTGCTATACGAAATCTACGTGCGGCAATCGGTAGAGCAGGGTTTAGCCGATGTGGCAGCGGGCAGAACCATACCAGCCGAGGAAGTAAAAAATTTCCTGAAACAGCGAATAGCGCAACGTGCGGGTTCACTGGAGCAATAAGGCTTTGGCCCAACTCGCCGACATCACCGAAGGTCTTGCCGTTTATTCGGCTGCGGCCGCCGACCGCTTGGGCGATGAGCTAATAGCTGCGTCTTACCGCTTGGCTGATTTTCCGCAATTGGGCCGGGCCCTGCCCGAAGCAAATTTTGCTGAACTTCGGGAGCTGCTCGTGAAAAAATACCGATTGGTGTACACGGCCGGCGACTTTCAAATTGAAATTATTGCCGTGCTACACCAAGCGCAGCGCAGATAGGAGGACAAACAAAAAGCCCATCCGATACCGGATGGGCTTTTTTGCTTAAAGCGCACGGCGCTTAGCGGCGGGCGTTGTTGTCCTGGGGCGGGTAGGTGCTCAGAATGCCGTTGACGATGCGGAGAGTTTCGGCCTCGTCGATGGTGTTCTGGTCTACCTGGGCTTGGCCAGTGCCGCGCCACGCCAGTTCCTTGCGACGGGCGTCGATGATGTCAATTACCACGGTGCCGGCTTTGTACTGCGTCACGGCTGGGAAGCCGCGGCCATAGAAACCGCCGTAGCCGTAGCCATATGGATAGCCGAAGCCGTTATTGTTCACTTGCTGTTTGTCTTCCACGCGAGCGCTGTAAGCGACGTAGATGTCGGGAGCAGTAGTCGTCTCGGTGAGGCCCTTTTTGTTCATTTCAGCAGTGACAGCCGCGCGCATGCGCTTGTCCAGGAAGGACTGGTAGCCTTTGGCCGGGCCGCCCTCGGTGTCTTTGGGCTGCTGTGGGTACCAAGCCCAGGTTTTGTACGCTCGGAAGTTCACGGCGTGGTCAAAGTCGTTGGTGACACCCACGCGCGCGGCGGTGGTGCAAGCCGCAGGACCAAGCAGCAGGAGAAGACCGGCGGCTGCCATGGCAAGCGGACGGGCCAATAATCGAGTGATGCGGTTCATATAAGCGAAAAAAACACAGGTTAGAAGAAAAGCCTAAAACGCTGTTTCTCGGGATAAACGAAGCAGTTTCGGGGGCTGCAATACTAACGAAAAAGCAGGACTTGGCGTTCCACTTTTCTTAGCGTGAAATCAGGGGTAATTATTGTTTAGCGCTACCATAGATTATTGTCATAACCGGATTTTATCCTATCTTACCCCCCAATTCGCATTACATGATTACTGCTTCGTCAATGAAAAGTACCGTCTTGTTGGCCTTGGCTGCCGCCGGCCTTCTGTCTGCCTGCACCTCTACCCGCGATGAGCTACGGCAAACCTCTTCCAACACGGTGCCGGTGGCGCACAATACCATCGTAAACTGCCCCGTGTATGATGGCATGAAAAAAACGTCCAATGTGCTGGTGCAGACCACGGCCGGCAACGAAGTGCAGGTCTTGGATACCATCAACGCCTATTTCGTGCGTGTCCGCCTTGAGAAAGAAGGTCTCACCCGCACCGGCTACATGGACCGCCGCTGCTTCGGCGAGCGCGGCAGCAAGTAAGTTAAAAGTTGAGAGTTAAAAGTTAAAAAAAGCCCGCCTGACGATTCAGGCGGGCTTTTTTTAACTTTTAACTCTCAACTTTTAACTTCTAATAGGAA
>DASVTG010000171.1:0-4570 GCA_036387695.1 Hymenobacter sp.
CCCGAGCGTTGCGCGGACTTCGTCGATGTTGAGCCGGGCCAGGGCTGGCAAATCAAACACGGGAGGGGCTTTTGTGGGAGCCGGCGCCGGTTGGGGGGTTGGGGTTTGGGTGGCGGGGGCATCCGCGGGGCCGCAGCCGGCAGGGCCGAGCAAGAGCAGCCAAAGATAGAGGGGGCGCATGAGCGAGGCCCGGAGGCAGCAGAAAACAGTGGCAGGGAAGGAGGCGCAAAGGACGGGATGATAAAGTCGGTTTTTAAAGGAGTAAGCCGGAAAAATCGCCCTGAAATGAAAATAAACCCCGGTTGTCGTGCACATGCCTGGTCCCTGGCGAAGTTTGCAGCCGCTACCGCCGGGCAAGCCGCCCCGCCCCCGCGCCCTCATACCCCATGTCCGCTTCTTCCCGCTTTGCCCTGCCGCCAGTGCCCGCCGTGCTGCTATCCATTCTGAGCGTGCAGGGCGGGGCCGCGCTGGCCAAGGGCTTGTTTCCGCTGCTGGGGGCGGCGGGTACCACCAGCGTGCGCATTGGCCTTTCGGCGCTGGTGCTGCTGGCGGTGGTGCGGCCGCGGCTGGGGCGGCTGCAGCCCGCGCAGTGGCGGGCCGTGGTGCCCTACGGCCTGGCGCTGGGCGCCATGAATTTTCTTTTCTACTGCGCCCTGGCCCGCATCCCATTGGGCTTGGCCGTGACGCTGGAGTTTGTGGGGCCGCTGGGCCTGGCGCTGGCCGGCTCGCGCCGCTGGGTGGACGTGGTGTGGGTGGTGCTGGCCGGGGCGGGCATTGCCCTGATTGCGCCCTGGAACCGCACCGGCACCGATTGGGTGGGACTGGCGTTTGCGCTGGCCGCCGGGGCCTGCTGGGCCGTGTACATCGTGCTGGGCCGGCGCACGGCGGCCGTGCTGCCCGGCCCCGTGGCCGTAACGGTGGGCATGCTGTTTGCGGCCCTGCCCGTGCTGCCGTTTGGGCTGGCCGGCGGCAGCCTGCTGGCCCTGACGCCGCACTTGCTGCTGCTGGGCGCCGGACTGGCCGTGTTTTCCAGTGTGCTGCCTTTTACGCTGGAGATGAAGGCGCTCAAAAGCCTGTCCACGCGCACGTTCAGCATCCTCATGAGCCTGGAGCCGGTGGCGGCGGCCGTGTCGGGCTGGCTGCTGCTGGGCGAGCGGCTCACCCCGGCGCAATGGCTGGCCGTGGCCTGCATTGTGGTGGCCAGTGCCGGGGCTACGGGCACCACCGCGCGCCCTGAGCCGGCAGTGGGCGGGGAGTAGTTCGGTTAGCCCAAGCGGCTTGGTGCAGCTCCGTTTTAGCTTTTCTTCTCCGCGCCAGCCGGTAGCCCCAGCACTTTCACCCTGTCGGCTTTGGCCAGGCCCGGGGTGATTTCCACGTTGATGCCGTCGGAGAGGCCGGTTTTCACCAGGCGCTTCCGGAGCTGCTGGGGGCTGGTTCCCACTTCCACGTACACGCTGTCCCTCACCTTGCCGCGGGCAATGAAAACCGCCTTACGAACGGTTGAAGCAGGTTTTTGAGCCGGCGTGCAACCCCGACACCAGGCCGCCGGTCATGCCCCTGACCAGCACGAATACCGCTCACTTCCCAACCACTCCCAGTATGAAACTCTCGAAAGCAGTTCTCGGCGCCCTTTTGGTGGGCATCACGGTGCAGACCACGGGGTGCACCAAAAAAGACGACCCCGCTCCCAAAGGCGAGCAGGCCGGCAAAGAAGGCAAGCCCGATGTTAAAGCCCCGGATTACTGCCCGGCTTGTGGTCGGGGGTAACGAACCTCAAAACGGCTGATGGTGGAAGCACGCCCCCAGGTTTTGTCGGCGATTGCCTGCAACGTCGACGCGTCGATTTTGTCGGCGGCGTTCCCGCTGCTGCAAGCCGGGCGGGTGGAAGCGCTCGAATGGTCGGTTGATGCGCTTTTCGGGCAGCGGACCCTGCCGGACTGGTTTGCCGAGCTGCTGACCACCTACGGGCACGAGCAGCGCCTCATTGGCCACGGCGTGTACTTTTCGCTCCTCTCGGGCCGGTGGACCGCCGAGCAGCAGCAGTGGCTGCAGCAACTGCGGGAGCTGTCGTCCCGGTTCGGCTTCGACCACGTGACCGAGCATTTTGGCAGCTTCACGGGCGAAAACTTCCACACCGGCGCCCCGCTGCCCGTGCCGTATACCGCCGCGGCCGTGCGACTGGGGCAGGACCGGCTGGCCCGCATTCAGGAAGCCTGCCACTGCCCGGTGGGCCTGGAAAATCTGGCCTTTGCCTACGCGCTGGACGACGTCAAGCGCCACGGCGCGTTTCTGGAAGAGTTGCTCGCGCCCGTCAACGGCTTCCTCATCCTGGACCTGCACAACCTCTACTGCCAGCTGCACAACTTCGCGCTTTCCTACGAAGAGCTCATCGGGCTCTATCCCCTGGACCGGGTGCGGGAAATTCACATCTCCGGCGGCAGCTGGCAGGATTCAGCCCAAGGGCCCGGCCACCGCGTGCGGCGCGATACCCACGACGACGCCGTGCCGGAAGCCGTGTTTGAGTTGTTGGGCCGCACCATGCCCCGGTGCCCTCACCTGAAATACGTGGTGCTCGAACAGCTGGGCAACGGGCTGACCACGGAACGGAGCCGGGCGCGCTTTCGCAGCGACTTCGGGAAGATGGAACGGGCGGTGCAGCGGCACCGCGCGGGGCTGCCTGCCCGCGCCCACGAGGCGTTTCTGCCCTTGCTGCCCGCCGTGTCCGACCCGGCTCCGGAAGACGAAGCCCTGCACTTGCAGCAGCAACAGCTCACGCACATTCTGGAAACCGCCGCCACCCCTGCGGAGGCGGAGCGCCGGCTGCAAGCGTCCTCACTGGCTCGTTCCGATTGGAAAACCGAAACCTGGGCGCCCCACATGCTCGAAACGGCCCTGCACATTGCGCAGAAGTGGAAGTAAGGGCACCCGGTTAAGTCCAGCAAGCCCGCTTACTGAGCAGCTGTAAGGGACACCAGGGGAGTACCCCGAATTTCCACTTCGGCCCGGTTGGGCTGTCAAAAACGCGCCTCCGAATCGTTCGGCCGGGCCGAATTGAACATTCGGGGTACTCCGCCAACGGCTTCAAGGCAACGCCAACCGCTTTTAAGCGCCCAGCTGCTGCTTCAACGACTGCGGCAGGTGGGGCAATGCCGCGGCCGCCGCGCGCAAAGACGCATCGGCCTGGTGGCTCAGCACGAGCTGAAAAATGGTTTGGATGGTGATGTCGGTATCGGCCGTTTCCAGCAACTGCAGGGCGTCGCCGGCTTGCACGAGGCCGGGCTCCACCACCCGGAAATAAATGCCGGGCCGGGCGGCCAGGGCGAAAAGGCCGGCCATGGCGGAGGCGTTGAACCGGACGTTCAGCTTGTAGCAAGGAAACCGGGGCTGCACGGCGCGCAGCCCGGCCGTCCCAACCCGAAACAGGTCGCCGATGCGCACGTCCGATTCCAGCAGTCCCTCCGTGGTCAGGTTTTCGCCAAACAAGCCGGGGGCCCAGTCGTCGCGGTCGAGTTGCGCGCGCCAGTACGCGTAATGCGCCGTGTCGTAGGCGTAAACGGCTTTGTCTGGGCCGCCGTGAACCGTGAGGTCAGCCTGCCGGTCGCCGGCAAAGTTGAGGAAATCCAAGGCCAACGGCCCGCTGACCGGTTGCTTAAAAATGCCGGTGCTGATGGTGCGGCTGCCCCACTCGATGGCGCGGGGCAGGCCGACGTTGACGGATAGAAGGTGCATGCGGCAAGTTAGCGGAAGCGGTGCTCTCTTGCTTCGGGCTTCTCAACTCGACGGCCGGCAAGCGCCAACCGCCCTGGCCACGCAATTTCGGGCGGGAAACCAGCCCGCAAGGTATTTTTGCCCCATGACGGAGGAGCCTTTTCGCTTTGGGTTGGTGGTGCTGCTGCTTGGGGCGGGCATGGTTTACAGCGCGCGGGCCGGCAAGCTGACCCGGGCCGGGGTGTGGACGGGTGGCGCCCTCGGACTGCTGATTCTGCTGGGCGGCGGCGTGGCCGGAGTCGGCCAGCTGGCCCTGTTTTTTGGTTTGGGCACGGCCGCAACCAGCTGGAAAAAAGCCGACAAGCGCCGGCTGGGGCTGGCCGAGGGGCACGAGAGCCGCCGCACCGCCGGCCAGGTGCTGGCCAACGCCGGAGTGGCCGGGCTACTGGGCCTGATGGGCTGGCTCTGGAGCGCGCAAGCTCCACTGGCTTTGCTGATGATGGCCGGCGCCTTCGCCGCGGCCACCGCCGACACCTTGTCCTCGGAGCTGGGCAACGTCTACGGCCGGCGCTATTACAACATCCTCACCCTGCGGCCCGACGTGCGCGGGGAAAACGGCGTGGTGAGCGCCGAGGGCACCTTGCTGGGCCTGGTGGGCAGCGCGCTCGTGGCCGGCGCCTACTGCATGGGCGCGGGCTGGGGCCCCGCCTTCGGCTGGCTGCTGGCGGCCGGCACGGCGGGCAACCTGGCCGATTCGCTTTTGGGCGCCACGCTCGAGCGGCGAGGCTACCTCTCCAACAACGCCGTCAACCTCGTGAACACGCTGGTGGGCGCCGGCACGGCCGCAGGGTTGGCTTTCTGG
>DASVTG010000172.1:0-2932 GCA_036387695.1 Hymenobacter sp.
GGCGTACTGGGCCTGTACACGGTGCCCACTTTTGCGCTGGTGCTGGCGTCCGCATTTTCGTGGATGGGGGTGCATTTTTGCTGGCAGCGCGCGGGAAAGCAACTGGCTCACCTGACGCTTGCCGCGGTTTTGGTGGCCATTGGCAGCCTGGTTTTGTACGCCCCGCTGCTGTTTGTGTCGGGCCCGGGCATTTTTTTCGGCAACGGGTTCGTGGCTCCTCGCCCGGTGGCGGAAATTGTTGCCGGGCTGCCAAAATACCTGTGGCAAACCGAAGGGTTCTTGGCGGGCCAGGTGACTTGGGGCGGGCTGCTGGCAGGGGCCGTGCTGGGGGCCACTGTCTTGTTGTGGCGCCGGGCGCTCACGGGCCGGCTCCCGCAACAGCTGGCGGCGCCCTGGCGGCGGCTGGTACCGGCGGCGTTGTGGTTTATGGCTTTTCCTTACGCAATGCTCGCGGCTCAGCGGGTGTTTGCGCCGGGGCGGACGCTGCTGTACAAGGCTTTCTTTTTGTACTTGCTGCTGGCTTTGGTGGTGGAATGGCTGCTTCATTGGCCGGCGCCGCGGGGCCGGCGGTGGGTGCGCCCCGCCTTGCTCGCCGCCGCTTTGCTATGGACGGGCTATCAATTTGAAAGCCTCTGGCGCGACAACCGCGTGCCCCGCCAGCACAACGCGGACTACCACGCGGCCTTCGCGTGGCTGGCGAGTCAGCCCCTGGCCCCCGTGCTGGTGCCGGAGCCCACGCACAGCATTTTTTTGCGCCTCTACTTTTTATCCGAGCGCCCAAGCCAGCCTTGGCAGCTCGACGGCCGGCCCCAGGCGGGCCGGGCCTACCGCTACGTGGTGGCTTTTCCCAACAAACGCGGGTATTTCCAGCCCATCTTCACCATTAAACCCGCCTACCAAAACCCGGAGGTAGAAATATACCGCGTGCCCGCCCCCACCGGCCCCGTACCAGAGGGCTTGCCGCCCTATTGGCACCTGAACGACTAATCAGCCACTGGCGGAAGCAACCGCGCTGGTTTCCGGCTACTGCCCACGCGCCAGCAGGACTATGCCCGCCACAATCAGCAGGAGTCCGCCGGCCTGGGCGAGCGTCAGGGCTTCGCGCAGCACCACCAGCCCCAGCACGGCCGTGAGCAGCACCGAGCCGCCCACAATCACCGGCGTGCCCACGGAGGAATTCACCCCGCGCTGAAACACCACGAACGTCAGGATTTCGGCCAGCCCCACTCCTAGCCCGGCCAGGGCGGCCAGCGCCAACCCTTTGCCGGAAACGGGCAGCGGCTGCCCTTGCAGCTTCAGTTTCAGCAGCCACGCGGCGCCCAGGGCAGCAGCCACCAGCTGCAGCACCACCGCGCCCACCACGGCCGGCAGGTGGTTGGCGGCCAGCTTGATGAAAAAGTTATAAAGGGCCAAGCATAAGGCGGTGAGCAAGGCAAGGGGCAGCCAGTTAGTCATAATGCCAGCAAAAAAACTGTCACAAACGAAACCCTATCGCAGCTTTTCCTTGAGCAGCTCCATCTCCACGGCCGGCGATATCCGCTCGTACAAAATGTTGTAGGCCGCGGCCGTGATGGGCATGTTCACTTTGAGCTTTTTGTTGAGCTCGTGAATGGACTTGACGGCGTAGTAGCCTTCGGCCACCATGTTCATTTCCAGCTGCGCCGACTTCACGGAGTAGCCCCGGCCCACCATGCTGCCGAAGGTGCGGTTGCGCGAGAACTGCGAATACGCCGTCACCAGCAAGTCGCCCAGGTAAGCCGACGCGGACAAGTCGCGCGGCTGCGGATTGATGACTTGCAGAAAGCGGCGAATTTCCTGCACGGCGTTGCTCACCAGCACGGCCAGAAAATTGTCGCCGTAGCCCACGCCGTGCGCGATGCCGCCCGTCAGCGCGATGATGTTTTTCATCACGGCGCAGTACTCAATGCCGTCGAGGTCGGCCGCCGGATGGGCGCTGACGTAGCGGTTGCGCAGCAGCTCGCAGAACTCCAGCGCCAGCCCCGTATCGGGCGAGCCGATGGTGAGGTAGCTCTGCTTTTCGAGCGCCACTTCTTCCGCGTGGCAAGGCCCGGCAATGACGCCCAACTGCTGGCGCCCCAGCCGAAACCGCTCGGCCACGTAGTCGGTCACCAGCTGGTTTTTGGAAGGAATCATGCCCTTGATGGCCGATATCACCCGCTTGTGCTTCAACACGTCCCGGCTCAGCTTGTCGAGCACGGGCTGCACAAACGCCGCGGGCACCGCCAGCACCAGCCAATCGGCTTCTTCGATGGCGTCTTCCAGGTCGGTGGTCGGGTACACGCGGTTCAAGTCGAACTGCACCGCCGACAAGTAGCGGGGGTTGTGGCGGGTGCGCAGCAGGTGCTGCACGTCGTCTTTCGAGCGCAACCACCAATCAACCCGGGCGCCGTTTTCGCTGAGAATTTTGGTGAGAGCGGTGGCCCAGGAGCCGCCGCCTATCATGGCAATTTTTTCCAAGAGAGGGTGGGAATTGTTTATTTGAGCGGCAAGAACGTCAGGAATCCACAACAGCACCAATCGGGGCTGCGAACTGCCCCAAACAAAAACGTCATGCTACGGCGCGGCGCGGCATGACGTTCTTGTTTGGAACCGAAACTGTGGGGCAACAACCGGCCCGGTGGTTACTTATCCCCTTCCGGCTCCTCTTTCAGGGCTTCTTTGTTCAAAGACTTGGCGTCCTTGATGTCCACCAAAGCGCCATCTTTCAACGTTTTGGCAACGGCGCGAAACGGGCCGCTCACCACCTGGGCCCCCGTGGGCACCCCGCTCAAAATCTCAATGCTTTGGAAGTCGCTGATGCCCGTTTTCACCGGCGTCATCACGGCTTTGCCGTCCTTTATCACGAACACAACTTCCTGAATCTCGGGCTTGGGCGCGTTGGCCGGGTCCACGGGCGTGGCCGTGCCGCGGC
>DASVTG010000173.1:0-7393 GCA_036387695.1 Hymenobacter sp.
CGCCCGCCACCGATACCTGGGCCAGCAACCGGTAATAATCGGGCCGATGCCGGTTGATGTAGCCGCTCAGGTACAGCGTCGGCAGCGTCAACAGCTCATGATACGCCAGGTACAACACCATCAAGATGCGCCCCGTGCGCCCGTTGCCGTCGCCAAACGGGTGGATGGCCTCGAACTGATAGTGCATGATGGCGCAGGCAACAAGCGGGTCAATCCGTTCATTGGCGTTGTGCACAAAGTTTTCCCAGTTGCCCAACAGCCGACCAATGTCGTGCGCGGGTGGAGGCGTATACACTGGCTTTCCAGTGGCCGAATTCACGATTTGATTGGGCGTTTGTCGATACCCGGCGTAGCCGCCCGGCAGCAGTTGCCGCTGAATGCCCACGATGAGTCGAGACGACAGCGACAGCGTGGGCAATTGGTCAAACCCCCAGCGCATGGCCTGCCCGTAGCGCAGCACTTCTTTGTCGGCCGGACGTTGCTCCGCTTCGGGAAACAGCTGCTGCTGCAACGCCTGTTCCATCGTCGTGTTCACGTTTTCGATGTCGGAGCTGGCTATCGATTCGCGCAAAATGGCCGGCGATAGCAACAGCATGGGGTTTGGCAGGGCCGCCGAATAGCCTTTCAGTTCGCCCAACTCGGTGCGGGCCTTTGCCACCAGACGATTGAACCGAATATCTTCAAAGTCGATGTTCGGCGGCAGCTCAGGCAGCGAAAATGGGTAAGCCGGGGAGAAAGTCATTGGCAAAAAAGAAAGCTGATATGACAAAAAAAACAAAAAAAACTGGCAAATCATAGTGGATGGGCCAGTTTCTCTGTCATATCATTTGGATGCTTGACTTCACCTGAATACCGCCGTCCCTACCGCCGCTTGCCGTCGCCCGCGAACTTCATCCGGTAGTCGTGCTTCACGTCGCCCTTGCTAATGCGGGCCAGCTTGCCTTTCAAGAGCTGCTTTTTGAACCCCGACAACTTATCGGTGAACAGGATGCCTTCCAAGTGGTCGTACTCGTGCTGAATGATGCGGGCCGCCATGCCAGAAAACGCCTCTTCGTGCACCTGCCGGTTCTCGTCCTCGTAGCGCAGCACGATGTCGGCGTGGCGCGTCACCAGCTCGCGTACGCCCGGAATGCTCAGGCAGCCTTCTTCAAAGCCCCATTCCTCGCCGGTTTCACTCACCATCTGCGGGTTGATGAAGGCACGTTTCACGGGTGTTTCCAGCACTTCCCCTTCTTCCCGGTCTTCCTCGTCCACTTCCACCATCGGCCCCGAATCCATGACAAACAAGCGCACGCCCTTGCCAATCTGGGGCGCGGCCAGGCCCACGCCATGGGCGTAGTACATCGTCTCGAACATGTCAGCAATCAGTTGCTGCAGCTCGGCGGCGGGCAAGTTGGCGGGCAGATTCTTGGCTTTGGTCTTCAGGACGGGGTCGCCGATGGCGACAATGGAGTAAATCATCTTGGTAAAGGTTAATGCTTAGTGGTCAGTGATTGGTGATTGGCGGCAAGGGGAATTAACCGTTAATCATCAACCGCTAACCGTTAGGGAAGCTCCCGCATCAGCGGCGATTCGAGAAATGATTGAAGAATGATGGCGGCGCTGATGCGGTCGACGGTGGCTTTGTCGCGGCGCGCTTTCTGGCCCAGGCCACCGGCCAGCATGGTGGCGTGGGCCATGCGCGAGGTAAACCGTTCATCCAGCTCGTGCACCGGCACGTCCGGCAGTTCGCGGCGCAGGCGGCGCAACAGCCCCACCACGGCACTGGTCACGTCGGTGGGCTCGTTGAGCAGGGTGCGCGGCATGCCCACCACCACGGCCCGCAGCGGCTCGCGCTTGTGGTAAGCCAGCACATAGGCCACCAAATCCTGGCTGTGAACGGTGTCCAACGGCGAGGCAATCAGGCACATCGGGTCGGTCACGGCCAATCCGACGCGCTTGTTTCCGTAATCGATGGCGAGAATGCGGCCCATGAGTGGGGAGAGGAAAGAAGCTCGGCGACGCGCCCGGCCCGCCGCAAAGATACAGCCGGCCGGGAGCAGGGGCGTGCAACAGCGCGATGCAGGCGGAGCCGTTGGTGCGCAGCATATAGCTGTGTTATAAAAATAATTAGTATGAAAAAATAGTGAAAATACCCATAAGTGGGTATTGCCATTTGGCGTATAATACCTGAATATTTGCTTACTCATTACCAAAATTTATTAGGAAAAAATTGAAACCTGGCAAAACGCCGGGTCGGGTTTCTCATGCCTAAAAGGTGCGCCCAAACTCACCGAAAAACCTCTTCCTGATTAACCGTTCCCTTTTTTCCCCAACTAAGACTTTTCATTTCAACCTTTTTGCCAACGCCCATGAAAAACCTCTTTACTTCCATCCTGTTCCTGCTGGCCGTTGCTGCCGCCCACCTCGGCCAGGCCCAAACCATCCGGCGCTGCAACAACTCCGGCCTCGCCACCGCGGGCGTGAACATTTACACCACCCTGCAAGCCGCCCACGACGCGGCCAGCGCCAACGACATCATCTACCTGGAGCCCACCAATATTTCCTACGGCAACCTGGTTTGCGTGCGCCCGCTCACCATCATCGGCAACGGCTACTTCTTGGGGCAAAACCCCGGTTTGCAACTGGACATCCGGGAATCGCAGGCCGGTATCGTCACGTTTGCCAACGGCAGTGCCGGGTCGCGCATTACGGGCTGCGTTATTGGTTCCCTAAACATTGGAGCCAGTGACGTCACGGTTGAGCGAAACCAAGTTAGGTCTAACGACGTGTACATTGGCTACAATCCCTCGTTGGGTCCTGTAAAAGTCAGCAACATCGCGGTTCGGCAGAACTACCTTTTCAGACTTTATTTTTATCCTGGCTCTGCTACGGTCAATGTTAGCAATGTCAATGTAACCAACAACATCCTTGAGGGCGGCATTACTACCCCTACAGCCGTTTACGCTGGCCTAGGTAACATTCTCATTTCCAATAATGTGGTTGGTGGCGTGACAGGTTCTGGAAACCAAGCCCAAATTGAGGTCGACAATGCGGTTATTAAGAATAACATCATGACCACCGCCGCCAGCAGCTTCACGCCGCGCAACAACGCCTACAGCTACAACATTAGCGCGGGAACGCAGTTCGGCACGGCCAACAGCAACCGGCAGAACATCTCGCCCGCCAGCCTCTTCGTGGGCGGCACGGCCTCCACGGACGGCGCGTTTCAGCTGCGCACGGGCAGCCCGGCCATCGGCGCGGGCGAAAGCGGGGTAGACGTGGGGGCGTTTGGCGGCACGACGCCTTACCGCATCGCGGGCATTCCCAACGTGCCCACCATTTACCAGTACAGCCAGTCGGTGTCGGGCAATACCCTGAATGCCACCATCAGCACCAAGTCCAACAACTAAAGCGGCGGCGCCTTCGGGCGTTTCCTGCGTCTATTTATGGACTTCCTGAACTCAATGCGGCGTTGCGGGCTAGGCCTGGCAATGCTGCTGGTGGCGGTAGCGGGGGCAGTTGCGCCCGCCCAGGCCCAAACCGCCCCGGCGTTCGACCGGGTGGAGTACTTCTTCGACACCGACCCCGGCTTCGGCCAAGGCACGGCCGTGGCGCTGCCGGGCGCTCCCGGCACCACCCTGGCCGCGCTGCCTTTCACGGCCGACCTCGCGCCGCTGTCGGCCGGCTTCCACACCTTGTTTGTGCGCTCACGGGCCGGCGCCAACAACTGGAGCCAGACCTACCGCCAGATTCTGTACAAGGAGCCGGCCGCTACCTCCATTGCGCCGCCCGCCAACCTGGCGGCCGTGGAATATTTCGTGGACACCGACCCCGGCTACGGCCAGGGCAGCAGCGCGGCCATCAGCGGGGGGAGCACCAACGCCACGGGCGTGGCCTTCTCGCTGAGCCTGGGCGCAGTGCCCGCGGGCTTCCACACCCTGTACTACCGGGTGCGCGACGCGGCCAACAAGTGGAGCCAGACCCACAGCCGGCTGTTCTACGTGGACGACCCCGCCGTGGCCGCCGTGCCCAACCTGAACAAGGCCGAGTATTACGTTGACACCGACCCCGGCTACGGCGCCGGCACCGACGTGCCCATTGCCACGCCGGCCGCCACCCTGCCCAGCCTCAACCTGCTGGCCGACCTGAGCGGCCTGCCCGACGGCCCGCACCGCATTTTTGTGCGGGTGCGCGACGCCAACAACCGCTGGAGCATGGTCCTGAACCGGCCCTTCGCCAAGAGCGGCTGCTCCAGCTCGCCGAACCACGCGGCCCTGCTGCCGGCCGCCAGCTACACGGGCAGCGGCCTCACGCCCGCGGCCGTGGAGCAGCTGTACAACGGCTTGGCCGTGACGGGCAGCTCTTCGACCTTTCAGAACAATTTCTACGCCCAAGTGGACCTGGGTACGGCCCTGCGACCCGTTTCGGAGGTGCAGCTGAGCTTGCAGAACGTGAACGGCACGGCCGTGAACTACACCCTGCAAGTGGAAACGTCCGCCAACCTGAGCAGCTGGAGCGTCATCGACTCCTACTCGGCCACCCTGGCGGCCAACCAGACGGCCCCCGTGCGCGTGGCCCGCACCTTTGCCACGGTGCTGAGCAACGTGCGCGGGCTGCGGCTGCGGCTGTTGCTGCCCACGGTGGCGCAAGGCATTCAGCTGACCGACGCCGGGGTGTTTTACTTCAACTGCGTGGGGCCTACCGTCACCGGCTTCACGCCCACCAGCGGGCCGGCGGGCACGGCCGTGACCATCACGGGCACCAACCTGACGGGGGCCACGCTGGTGCGCTTCAACGGCACGGCGGCCGGCGCCATCACCAACAGCACGGCCACCAGCCTGACGGTGGCGGCCCCGGCTGGCGGCAGCAACGGGCCCATTTGCGTGACCACGCCCGACGGCACCGCCTGCTCCACGGGCAGCTACACCTACCCGCCGGCCATTGCCACGGGCACCGTTTCGCCGGCTACGTTTTGCGCGGGCAGCGGCATTTCGGTGCCCTTCAGCACCAACACGGCGGACTATGCAGCGGGCAATGCTTTCGGCCTTCAGCTTTCGGACGCCAGCGGGGTGTTTGCGGCCAATGCGCCCGTGTTCGGCACCCTGTCGGGCGCGCTGAGCGCCAACGGCGGCACCCTGGCCGGCACCATTCCCAACACCACACCGGCCGGCACCGGCTACCGCGTGCGCGTAGTGGCTTCTAACCCGGCCGTGACCGGCGCCGACAACGCCACCAGCCTCGCCATCAATGCCACGCCGGTGAGCCAGGCCGCCGGCCCGGCCACCGTGGCCAACGGCGCGCCCATTGCCCTCACGGTGTCGCCCACTTATCCCGGCGCCACCTATTCCTGGTCGGCGCCCACGGTCGGGGCTTTCTCAACCCAGCAGAGCCCCACCACCAGCACCGCCACGCCCGGCGTGACGCGCTACTCGGTGACCGTGACGCTGGGCTCGTGCAGCTTCAGCAGCTTCGTGGACGTAACGGTGCAGGCCTCGACGGACCCAATCCTGACCCTGACAGCATTCAGCCAAGGCTTCTGCCAAGCCACGCCGCGCATTTTGTCCTACACGGTGTCGGGCAACCGCTACCCGGTGGGCAACGTGGTGACCGCGCAGCTGTCGGACGCCACCGGCGGATTCGCCAATCCCACCGCCATTGGCAGCTTCCCCGCCAGCGGCATGGGCAGTGGCGCGCTGAGCGTGACCGTTCCCGCCACCACGCCTCCGGGCATTGGCTACCGCGTCCGGCTTGTGTCTTCCAACCCGGTTGTCATCAGCAACGACAACGGTTCGAACCTTGCCGTGAACGCCCCGCCCACGGCCACGGCCACCAGCAACTCGCCGGTGCCCCAGAGCGGCACCATTGAGCTGCTGGGCGGCCCGGCCGTGGCCGGCAACACCTATTCCTGGTCGGCGCAGTACACCAGCGGGGGCGGGGCCTTCGTCAGCAGCGCCCAAAACCCGCAGCTGGCCAACGCCACGCCCGGCCAGTCGGGCAACTACACGCTGACCATTACCAACGCGGCCGGCTGCTCGGCCACGGCGTCGGTGGCCGTGACGGTCACGCCCAGCGTGCCCGTGACCACCCTGGCGCTGACTCCGCTGGCTGGCCCGCTGTGCGCCGGCTCGGGCTACACGCTCAGCTACACCGCCGGTGGGCCGAGCTTCAACGCCGGCAACACCATTTCGGCGGTGCTCTCGGACGCGAGCGGCATGTTCTCGGCCGCCAGCCCGGTTATCGGGGCGCTGAGCACGACGGCCGCCGCGGCCGGTACCTTGGGCGTGACCATTCCGGCCGCTACGGTGGCCGGTGGCGGCTACCGCATTCGGCTGGTGAGCTCCAACCCGGTCATTGTCAGCAGCGACAACGGCTCTTCTCTGACCATTAACAACCTGAGTGTAGCTGCTGCCGGCTCAAACTCCCCGGTGGCGGCCGGTTCGAGCATCACGCTCACGGCCACCGGCATCGCCGGCGCCACTTACGCCTGGACCGGCCCCAACGGTTACACGGCTACCGGCCCCAACCAAACCATCGGTAACGCCACGGCGGCCAACGCGGGCACCTATTCGGTGACCATTGGGCTGAGCGGCTGCTCGGCCACGGCAAGCACCACGGTGGTGGTGAGCGCTGCCCCAAACGTGGCCAGCATTCAGACTTCGGCCATCACGGGTGCCTACTGCGCGGGCACGGCCATCAGCGTGCCCTTCACGGCGGCCAACTTCACGGCCGGCAACGTGTTCACCGCCGAGCTTTCCAACGCCAGCGGCTCGTTTGGCAGCCCGGTTAGCCTGGGCACGCTGGCGGGCACTTCGGGCGGCACCATCGCGGGCGTGCTGCCCGCGGCTACGGCGGCCGGCACCGGCTACCGCATTCGGGTGGTGGGCAGCCAGCCCGCTACGGTGGGTTCCGACAACGGCAGCAACCTGACCGTCACGGCCGCCGGCCTCTTTACCTGGCTGGGCAACGTGAGCACCAGCTGGTTTGAGCCCGCCAACTGGAGCTGCGGCCAGGTGCCTACCGGCGCCAGCAGCGTGATGATTCCGGCCGGCATGGCCCTCTACCCCGTGCTGGGCGCCGGCACGCCCGCCGCCCTCAACCTGACCGTGGCCACCGGCGCGAGCCTCACCTTCAACGGCACGTTCTCGCTCCTGGGCAACCTGCTGAACAACGGCACCCTGAACGCCGGCACCGGCAGCTTCGTTTGCGCGGGCACAACGGCTCAAACGCTGGGCGGCAGCAACGCGCTGCGCTTTTTTAACCTCACGGTGAACAACGCCGCCGGGGTCACGCTCCAAACGCCTCTCGCCCTGCGGCGTGTGCTCACCCTCGCGGCGGGCAACCTGGCTTCGGGCGGCTACCTAACCCTGGAATCCGACGCCACCGGCACGGCCATGGTGGTGAACCCGGCCGG
>DASVTG010000174.1:0-8884 GCA_036387695.1 Hymenobacter sp.
TTCTTATTTGAACTGCTTAATCCGAAAGGCAGTCATGGAATGGGTGACGTGTTTTTGCAGCACTTTTTCCGCATTTGCGAGCTTCCAACACTTAGCGCTGATACAGTCAGCGTATTCCGCGAACGCGCCAATATTGATTTACTTATTCAAGACAATACCAAAGCCATTGTCATTGAAAACAAGATTTACGCTGGCGACCAGCACGAACAACTCAAACGCTATTTTGAGCACATTAAAAACTCTTTTCGGCAACCGATTTTGCTGTATCTGACGCTGTATGGCACTGCTCCAAGTTCCCAATCCATAACTGATGTAACGGCTGACGTAAAACTCATTTCATACAAAAAAGAAATCAGCCGCTGGATTGCTGTTTGCATCAACGAAGCCGCCCGAAAGCCTATTCTCCGCGAAACACTCATTCAATATAATACTCTCATCAATCAACTCACCGGCAATTCTATGAGCGAAGCTGAAAAACAGAGCGTTTTGGCCTTGATGACGCAAGGCGACAACGCAGAACAAGCGGCTATCATTGCCCGCAACTGGAACCATGTGCGCTGGCACACGGAATGGGATTTCTGGACTGAATTGGCCGCATTAGTCGAAACTAAATTCATGCTCTCAGAAAGCAGTTTTTCGGAAGATGCCATTAGTAAACATGTACACGGCGGACAAAACAAGGATTATTATTACGGTATCGAATTTTCGTTAGGCCAGCTTTTTGGCAACGAAGTCGTATTTAAAATTGAGCGTGGCGAAGAACCCATGTATTATGGGTTTTTGTATGGCACTTCCGATGAAGCCGTTCAGACGCGTATGCGCCTGTGCTTAGAACCGCTAGACACCGCTGCTACCAAATGGTGGGCGGGCTACAAAAACACAAAGACTGGAATTGATTTCAACGACTTCAATGTGCCTGCTACACTCCAATTAGCAAATCCGATGAAACGCCAACAGATAGTGGGCGAACTTTGGCAGGAAATTCAACTTTTGGTTAGCAAGTCTACTGAAGCCTTTCAACGAGAGTTCGGAACACATTTTATCGTTTCGAATGCGGAGCATTCTATCGTTTAACCTACTTGAGCTGATATGTTACGCTCATTTACCAGCGTCATAGCAGGTAATCAGGTTTACGTCTACTACCGAGGGCAGCTTCTGCTAAAAAAGTGGCTTTGGCTACCGCCGGGGCATTCTAAGGTTTTCAACTTAGCGGGTAATTATTAGCTCTCCATACGCATGCCCTCCCACCCCGCCCAACTCCGCCAGCGCGAGGTGCTTGCCTATTTGCAGCGGGCGGGGCGGGCGGTACCCTTCACCGCCATCCAACGCTACATTTTGGAGCAAAGTCCGGCCGGTGACCTCACCCGTAGCTACTCCGAGCGCACTTTCCAGCGCGACCTGCCGCTGATTGCCGAAGCCACCGGCTTCACCATCAAAGCCCGGCGCAACGAAGGCTATTACGTGGCCGAACACGAGCCGCTGCTGCCCGACCAGCAGCGGCTCCTCGACGTGGTGGCTCTGCACCAGTTTTTTCAATTGCCAGCAGCGCTCCGGCCGTTTGTGCAACCGGAGCCGCGTCGCCCGTTGGGTCTAGAGCACCTGCGCCCTCTGCTCCACGCCGCGCAGGCCGGCGAAATAGTCGAGTTCGACTATCTGAAGCACTGGGAGGCTCGCCCGCAGCGGCGCACCGTGGGGCCGCTGCTGCTGCGCGAGTTTCGGGGGCGCTGGTACCTGCTGGGCTGCATGGCCGGCAGTGGCTGGCTCGCCTGCTTCGGGCTCGACCGCATTCTGCACCTGGCCAACACCGGCCGCACGTTCACCCCGCCCGCCGGCTTTGAAGCCGCCACGTATTTCGCTCACTGCTTCGGCATCACGCGCCCCGATGATGGCACGCAGCCGCAGGAAATCCACCTGCGCTTCGGGCCCGTGCAGGGCCGCTACGCGCTGAGCTACCCCCTGCATTCGTCCCAGCAGCAGTTGGCCGAAACCGACGATGCAATCGACCTCCGCCTGACCGTGTACGACACCCACGAGCTGCGCATGGAGCTGCTTAGCTACGGTCCCGACGTCGAGGTGCTGGCCCCTATCGCCCTCCGCGACTGGCTGCAGGCCACGCACCACGCAGCTGCGAACTCCTGATGCCGCCCCAGCGGCTACGGCAGCTCCCTGAAAATGTCGTTCCAATTTATGGCCAGCTCCGGCAGCGTGCTCGACTGCATCGGGCCCGGCTCGCTGTAAGTGCCCGTCAGCTCGTACTGCTCGTCGGCGCCGAGGGCATGGGCCAGCACGGTTTGCTCGCCGGGAAATACAATCCAATACTCCCGCACGCCGTTCTCGGCATATAGGTCGAACTTGGTGCGCGTGTCAAGCGCCAGCGAGCCGGGCGACACGATTTCAATAATCCAGTCAGGCGCCCCCACGCACCCCCGCCGGTCCAGTTTCGACAAATCGCACACGATGCTGATGTCGGGCTGCACCACGGTTTTCACCTGTGCGTCGCCGTTGCCAGTGCTGTGCAACAAGCGCACGTCAAAGGGAGCCGAATACACACGGCAAGGCTTTCCCCGAAGGTGATTCCATATCAGGCCATGAAAATCGGACGAAACCAGCTGGTGCTGCTCGGTCGGCGCCGACATCTTCCGCATAATACGGCCCCGAATCAACTCCACGTATTCCGTGAAGCGCCACGTCAGGTAATCGGCGTAGCTGTAGCTGCCGTTGGGGTCCAGTTGCGAAAGGTCGGTGATAGGAACCATGTGGCCAAATTTACGCACAAAACCAGCGGAAGGCTTCTTCCTGTGACCCCACAGCCGGGCTCAACCCACCGGCCTTTCACTTCGAAATAATGGCCGTGGCCTCAATTTCCACCAACAACCGCAGGCCAATCAGCGCCTTGCCTTCTACCATAAACGTAACGGGCCGAATCTCCCCAAAAACTTCACCATGCGCCCGGCCCACCGCTTCCCACTGGGAAATGTCGGTCACGAACAAGCGCATGTGCACCGCGTCTTCAAACGACGCGCCGTCCTCGCGGAGTGCCGCGCCTATCTTCTCCAAAATGCTCTTGGTTTGCGTGTAAGCATCCGTACTGGCAACGGCGTCGCCGTCCTAGGCCATGGTGCCAGCTACTTCCACCGCGTGGCCCACTCGCACCGCCTGGGAGTAGCCCACTAGCGGCTCCCAAAGAGCCTCGGATGAAACAAGTTGACGCATCTGTTTCGGATTGAAAAATTAAAAAACAGCAAAAAACCCCACCGCAAACGCGGCAGGGTTTCAAGCAAAAACGCAAACGGGCAGAACGACAAAAAATCCGTTCCATTCGTTGAATTCCGTTAAATCTGTGGTCCTACACGTCCAGTTTGGCGTATTTGGCGTTGCGTTCGATGAAGTCCCGCCGCGGGGCCACTTCGTCGCCCATCAGCATGGAGAACAAGTGGTCCGCCTCGGCGGCCGACTCTACCGTTACCTGCTTCAGGGTGCGCGTCATGGGCTGCATGGTGGTGGTCCAAAGCTGCTCAGCGTTCATCTCACCAAGGCCTTTGTAGCGCTGCACGTTCACCGTTTCGGGTTTGCCGCGGCCAAGGTCTTCCTGGGCCTGGGCGCGCTCCTCTTCGGTCCAGCAGTAGCGCTCTTCTTTGCCGCGCTTCACGAGATAAAGCGGCGGCAGGGCGATGTAAATAAAGCCGCGGTCCACCAGCTCGCGCATGTAGCGGAAGAAGAACGTCAGAATCAGCGTGCGGATGTGCGAGCCGTCAATGTCGGCGTCGGTCATGATGATGACCTTGTGGTAGCGCAGCTTGCTGAAGTTGAGCGGACCCGATTCGGTGCCGTCATCCTCCGTGGTGAAAGCCAACGACTTGCGCTCGTTGAAACTCACGCCCAGCGCGGTAATCATGTTTTTGATTTCCTCGTTCTCCAGAATGCGGTGCTCCTGCGCTTTCTCCACGTTCAGGATTTTGCCCCGCAGCGGCAGAATGGCCTGAAACGCCCGGTTGCGGCCCTGCTTGGCCGTGCCACCGGCCGAGTCGCCTTCGACGAGGTACAGCTCACAAATTTCGGGGTCCGACTCCGAGCAGTCGGCCAGTTTGCCCGGCAGGCTGTTGCTGGAGAGCACGCCCTTGCGCTGCACCATGTCCTTGGCCTTGCGGGCGGCGATGCGGGCCTTGGCGGCCAGAATCACCTTCTCCATGATGCGGTTGGCCTGGTTGGGGTTCTCGTCCAGGTACTGGGTCAGGATTTCGCCCACCACCGAGTTCACCGCGCCGCTCACCTCGGAGTTGCCGAGCTTGGTTTTGGTTTGGCCTTCGAACTGCGGCTCCATCACCTTCACCGAAATAACGGCCGTGAGGCCCTCGCGGAAGTCGTCGCCGGTGATGTCCACCTTGGCTTTCTCAAACAGCTTGTTTTTGTCGCCGTAGGTTTTCAGCACCCGCGTCACCGCCGAGCGGAAGCCTGCCACGTGCGTGCCGCCCTCAATGGTGTTGATGTTGTTGACGTAAGAATAGACGTTTTCCTGGTACGAGGTGTTGTACTGCAGGGCCACTTCCACGGGCGTGCCACCCTTCTCGCTTTCCACATAAATGGGCTCGGACAGCAGCGAAGGCCGCATTTCGCCGTCCAGGTACTGCACAAAGTCGCGCAAGCCGCCGGTCGAGTAGAACTCTTCGCCGCGGAAAGCGCCGCCTTCCAGCGTCTCACGCCGGTCGGTGAGGGTGATGCGGATGCCTTTGTTCAGGTAAGACAGGTCGCGCAGGCGCGAGGCCACCGTGTCGTAGCGGTATTCGGTTTCGGTGAAGATGCTGGCGTCGGGCAAGAACTGCACTTCCGTGCCATGCTCGTCGGTGTCGCCCACTTCCTTCACGTCGTACTGCGGGAAGCCAATCTTGTATTCCTGCTCGTACATGTGGCCGTTGCGGCGCACGGTCACTTTCAGGTCGGTGCTGAGCGCGTTCACGCAGCTCACGCCCACGCCGTGCAAGCCACCGGACACTTTGTAAGAGCCTTTGTCGAACTTGCCCCCGGCGTGCAGCACGGTCAGCACCACTTCCAGGGCCGACTTGCCTTCTTTGGCGTGCCAGTCCACGGGAATGCCGCGGCCGTTGTCGCGCACGGTGATGGAGTTGTTCTCGTTGATGGTGACGTTAATCAGGTCGCAATGGCCGGCGAGGGCTTCGTCAATCGAATTGTCGACCACCTCCCACACCAAGTGGTGCAGGCCTTTCATGCCGGTGTCGCCGATGTACATGCTGGGCCGTTTGCGCACGGCCTCCAACCCTTCGAGTACTTGAATGCTGTCGGCGGAATAGTCCGACTGCGCCATTTTTTCTTTCGTATCGCTCATGTAGGCGGGATTAAATCAGGTCGTAAAACAGCCCTTCGGGTTGCTAGGTACTGAACAATCAAAAGTACTTATTTAATCCCATTTTTGTGAGTTTTTGCGGTTTTTATCCCTGTAATTTTTTATTTTATACCTCTCCCCGGCAGCTTGAAATTACCAGCTCAGATGATTGAGATTCAAGGCATAAAAAAAGGCCTTCCCCGGCAAGGAAAGGCCTTTTTCCGAAGAGGCAGGCAGCTTACTGTATCACTAGTTTTTGCGTGGCAATCCCAGCATCGGTACGGATTTGCAGGGTGTACACCCCGGCCTTCTCATTGCTGAGGTTAAGGTTGACCGATTTGGCGCCAACGGCCGCGGCGCTGAGCGTTTGCGCTAGCACCTGGCGGCCCAGCACGTCCACTACGCTGAGTTGCGCACCGGCCTTCAGCGTGCCGCCAAGGTCTACTTTAAATAGCCCGGAGGCACTCGGGTTGGGGTACACGGTCAGGGCGCGCTGCAGCGCCGCGTCGCGGGTGGCCAAGAGCGTGCCGTTGCCTTTGAAGAGGCCACCCACCCCGTTTTCATCGGTTCCCAGGCCCGCGTAGCCCACCACGCTGGTGGCCGAGCTGCTGCCGATGATGTCGAACGCATTAAAAGGCAACCCACTGTTCAGGTTCGTCCACGTAATTCCGTCCGTGCTGTAAGACGAGCCAAAATCCGCGTTTTGCGGCGTTGAAGAAAACGGGAAACGCTCGCCGGTGCTGAAATATCGGCCGTCAGCGGCGTCGATGTCGTACGTAAAAAAGCTGCCGCCCGCGCCGTTTACCGGCGAAATGGTTGTCCAGTTGGCGCCCCCGTCGGTGGTGCGGATGACGTTGACCGCGGCACCCGCCCCGGTGGTCTGCGAGTTGTAAGCAATGCCGTTCAGGTCGTCTTTGAAGGCCAGCCGGGTAACGACGCGCCTTAACGGCGTGGCCATGCTGGCGGTCCAGGTCAGGCCTCGGTCCGTGGACTTGAGCACCCGCACGGCGTTGGCGGGGCTGGAGGAAGCCAGCCCCGCCCAGATAGTGTTGCCTCGGGCAAAAAACGAACGGGCGTTGCCGAATTCGCTGGCATTCAGCACCGGGGGCACACTGCTCTGCGGCAGGCGGTTCCACGTCAGGCCGCCGTCGGTGGTGCGCAGGATTTCAAAATAGCCGTCGGTGGGGTCGCCCAGGGCCACGCCTTCAGTGGCGTCGAACATGTGCACGAAGTTGACAAAGCCGTTTTTGCTAGCATTGAAATCCGCGGCGGTGGTCACCTTCGTCCAGCTCAGCCCGCCGTTGGCGGTGCGCAGGATTTCGCCGCCCGCGTCCCCCACGGCCGAGTACATGGCCGCGACGGCCACGGTGGCGTTCACGCTGGAGATATTGCCGGCTTGGAAATCGGCCGTGCTGTTGGTCGCGGAAATGGCGTCGAGGTAAAAACGGTCGCCGCTGGCGTTGCTGGTGCGCAGAAAAGCGTTGGGGATTTCTGTGGCCACGCTGGCCACCACGGCCCAAGCCACGGTCGACGACACCGTTTTCACGTCGGTCACCAGGTAGCCGGGAGCAAAAGTTGCCGGGTTCTCGATGTTGACTTCGGTCCAGGGCCCCAGGCTTTGCGCATGCGCGCTTCCCACCAACCCCCAAAGGCTCAAAAACAGTAATGATTTTTTCATGATAATGAACGGCAGGAGCAAAAACTCAATCAGTAGAAAAGCATTAGAATAGCTTCATGGACGCAATGTTTCCCCAGAAGGTTGGATTTCTAAAGATAAAGGAAAGACGCCGCTGTTTGCCGCCCGAAAAGCGCAAAAAAAAAATCCCTTCCCGGACGGGGAAGGGATTTTTTAGAAAGGGTGTGGCCCCGTTTGGATTCGAACCAAAGACCGACTACTTAGAAGGTAGTTGCTCTATCCAGCTGAGCTACGGGGTCGAAACGGGGTAAACAAATGTCGGGGTGGCAGGATTCGAACCTACGACCTCCTGCTCCCAAAGCAGGCGCGATACCGGGCTACGCTACACCCCGAAAAAAATAATGTTGAGTTTAGAAAGTTTCCTACTGGGTGGAGCCCCAACGGGAAGCTTTCGCAACCCAACATTATTCGTGGAGAAGGGGGGATTCGAACCCCCGGTAACCTTTAGAGCTACGGCAGTTTAGCAAACTACTGGTTTCAGCCACTCACCCACCTCTCCAGGCTGGTTTCGCTTCCGTCCGAAGCGGGTGCAAATATACGGGCCGAATGGAAAAGCCCACACCCCAGCTGAAAAATTTATCTTTGGGGCCAATAAAATCAGGCAACCTTTGGTTTCACAGCCTGCCTGCTTTCACTCTTATTTCAGCTTTCTCCTTGATAACCTGGGCATATCCTGTTTTTGCGGCCGTGGGCCTGGCCGGGGCGCTGGCCCTGCTGCTGCTGCTTGGGCTGTGGCGCCGGCGGGGCCGCGTGGGCCAGGCTTTGGGCCAAAGGGCCCGGCACCGCGGCTGGAAACTGGCGCTGCGGGCGCTGGCGGGCGGCTTGCTGCTGACGGCCGCGCTCGGGCCCGCGCTCGGCGTGAGCCAGCAGCCGGTGCGCACCGCCGGCAAGGACGTGTGGCTGCTGGTGGACGTGTCGCGCTCCATGGATGCCCCGGACGTGGCCCCCACCCGGCTGCTGCGGGCGCAGGCCGAACTACAGGAACTCGTGGCCCAATTTCCGGCCGACCGGCTGGGGCTGGTGGTGTTTGGAGCGGAAGCGGTGGTGCAATGCCCGCTCACCTATGACCAAGAAGCCGTGCGCGTGTTCATCAACACGCTGCGCACGGGCTTGCTGCCGGCGGGCCCAACCGCGCTGCGGCCACCACTGGAACTGGTGCTGGCCCGCCTGGCCCCCGCCCCGGGGCCCACGCCAGCCGGGCCGCCCCGGGCCACGGCGCTGGTGCTGGTGAGCGACGGCGAGGACTTCGGCGAAAACCTGGAACCCACCCTGCGCGTGCTGGGGCGTACCGGCGCGCGGGTGTACGCCGTGGGGGTGGGCACGGCAAGCGGCGCCAAAATCCCCAAGGCTGGCGGCGGTTTTTTGCGCGACGGGCGCGGGCAACAGGTGCAAACCCGGCTGCGCGAGGCGTCCTTGCTGCAGCTGGCCGCGCAAACGGGGGGCCAGTACGTGGAACTCAACAACCAGCAAAATGGCTTTGAGGCGCTGTTGCGGGCGTTGCGCACCATGCCCGGCGCAGCCGAACAGGTACGCACCGTGGCCGTGGCCGACAACCGCTACCGCTACCCGCTGGCGGCCGCTCTGCTCCTGCTCGCGCTGGACATTGCGCTCACCATTACCGTCATTCGCCCATGAAACAGGTGCTGCTGCTGCTTTTGGCATTGGGCGCTCCCGCCTGGGGATTGCTGACGCATGTGCACGAGCGCAACGTGGCGGTGGCAGCCGGCGCGCAAGCCTACGAGCGCGGCAACGCGCCCCAGGCCGCGACGGCTTTCGCCACGGCCCTCTCGGCCAATGCGCAGCAAATACCCGACCCCCGCCTGCTGCTGAATTTGGCTCATGCCCAGGTG
>DASVTG010000175.1:0-1817 GCA_036387695.1 Hymenobacter sp.
GCACGGCAAACACCACGGCGTCGCGCACTTCTTTCTTCACGCGGTAGCCTTCCTCGCTTTTGACGAAGAAGCGCTGCAGGCGCTCGGGGCTCACGTCGGGCACGATGTTGTCGGCGTACACGCCGGCCCGGGCAAACTCGATGCCTTCGCGGTTGATGTCGGTGGCAAAAATCTGAATCTTGAGGTACTTCTGGCGGTCCACCCCGTCCAGGCATTCCAGCAGGGTCATGGCCAGGCTGTAGGCCTCCTCGCCGGTGGAGCAGCCCGGCGCCCACACCCGCACGGTGCTGTCGGCGGGCTTGAGGCGCAGCAGGGGCAGCAGCCGCTGCTTGAGGTGCTCAAAGGCCTCGCGGTCGCGGAAAAACTTGGTCACCCCAATCAGCAGCTCCTTGAACAGGGCTTCCACCTCGTCGGGGTTTTCCTGGAGGTAGCGCACGTAGTGCGTAAACTCCCGAATCTGGTGCGAGTTCATGCGGCGCTCAATGCGCCGAAACACGGTGTTGCGCTTGTAGAAGGAAAAGTCGTGCCCGGTCTGGGCCCGGATGAGGATGAATATCTTTTGCAGGGCGTGGGCCGGCTTGCTCACGCTTTCGGCTTCCTCGCGGCGGGGGCGGGCGTGGGGGTGGCGCACGTACTCCAGCAGCTTGGCGGGCAGCTGGTCCGCCGGCAGCACGTAGTCCACAAACTCGGTGGCCATGGCCGAGCGCGGCATCGCGTCGAACTCGGCCGTGGCGGGGTCCTGCACCATCACCATCCCAAAGTTTTCCATCACCATCTTCAGGCCCAGGGTGCCGTCGGTGCCCAGCCCCGAGCAGATGACGCACACGGCGCGCTCGCGGGCGTCTTTGGCCAGGCTCTGGAAAAAGAAGTCGATGGGCAGGCGCCGCCCCGCCGGCTGGGTGGGCGCAAACAGCAGCAGCGTGCCGTGCAGAATGCTCATGTCGCGGTTCGGCGGGATGACGTACACGTGGTTGGGGCGCACGCGCACGCCGTCGCTGGCTTCCAGCACCGGCATCGTGGTGAAGTGCTGCAGCACCTGGGCCAGCTCCGAGGGCTGGTCCGGCATGAGGTGCATGACCACCACGAAGGCCATGCCGCAGTCGGGCGGCATGGCGAGGAAAAACTGCTCGAAGGCGGCCAGCGAGCCGGCCGAGCCGCCCAGCCCCACCAGCGGGAAAGCGTCGGCCGGCTCGCCGGAGCGCGCCGCTTCGCGCTGCAGGCGGGGCGTCAGGGGCTCGTCGCCGTCGCGGGGCATGTCGCCGCCGGGCGTGATGGCAATGCCCGGCTCGGGCGAGGAAGCAATAAGGTCGTCGGCGGCGGAGGCCTGGTCGTTGGAATTCATGAAAGTAAGAAAACAGGTGGGCCGCGTGGCGCCTCACCTACTGCCCGGCCGCCCGCCGGGCCCCGGCGGGCGGAACTGCGGCGGCTCAAAACAAATTTACCTCAAAAACGCCCAGCACATGGCCAAACCGTTTAGGTTTGCCGTAAGAATCCTCCCGGCAAACCTTCTTAAATATGTCCGCTCCCTCCTATCTCGTTGTCGTTGGCACCTCGGCCGGCGGAATGCCGGCGCTAGTGCAGTTTGTGGCGCAGCTGCCCGCCACGCTGCCGGCCGCGGTGCTGGTGGTGCAGCATTTTGCCCCCGACTCGGACGGCCAGCACTTGGTGAACCGGCTGGCCCGCCACACAGAGCTTACCTGCCGGTTGCCTCACGACGGCGAACACCTGCAGGCCGGTACCCTGTACCTGGCCCCGCCCGACCGCCACCTGCTGGCCAAAGACGGCAGCGTGCCGCACCTGCTGGTGACCAAAGGCCC
>DASVTG010000176.1:0-1602 GCA_036387695.1 Hymenobacter sp.
TCGGTTTTGAGGGTGCTCCAGCCGGCTTCGGCCTGCGCGTTGTCGTAGGGATTGCCCGGCCGGCTGAAGCTGGACAAGGCGCCGGCCTGGTGAATGCGGGCGCGGCACGCCACACTGGTGTATTGGCTACCCCGGTCGGCGTGGATGATGAGCCCCGGCGCGGGTTGGCGCAGCGTCAGGGCTTGTTCCAGGGCGTGAAGCACGAGTTCGGTGGGCATCTGGGCGGCCAGGTGCCAGCCCACCACGCGCCGGGAGCAGGCATCGCGCCACGTGGCCAGGTAGCACCAGCGCCCGCCCACCAACGGCAGGTACGTGATGTCGCCGACCCAGACCCGGTTCGGGGCCGTGGGGGCCGGCCGGCCCAGTAGCCGGTTTTCGGCCACGACGACGGCCGGGTCGGCCACGGTCGTGCGCGGCCGGTGCGGGCGGGTGCTCAAGGCACGCAAGCCCTGCCGGTGCAGCCACGCACGCAGCGCATAGCGCCCCACCAAGTGCCCCTCGGCGTGCAATTCGGCGCCCAACCGCCGGGTGCCGTACCGGCGGGCGTGGCGCGCAAAGGCCGCTTGTGCGGCCGCCTGCCACGGCGGCGGCGCGGCGGCTGGCCGGTGCCGCCACTGGTAGTACCCGGCCGGGCTCACGGCCAGCACTTGGCACAGCACCTGCACGGGCCACGGCTCGGTGCAGGCCCTGATGAACTCGTAGCGGCTCATGACTGAGGCGGTTGGGAGAAGATGGTCACGACTTTTTTTAACATGTCGCGCTCCATTTCCACGCGCTTGAGCGCGGCCCGCAGCTGCTTGATTTCGTCGCGCTCGGCGCTGCTGGGCACGGCTTGCTCCAGCGCCTGGCGTTGCCAGCGCCCCAGCAGGGCCGGCGAAAGGCCCTGGGCACGGGCCACGTCGCTTTGCCGGGCACCGGCCGCCACTTGGCGGACGCACTCGGTTTTAAACGCCGGCGTGTATTTCCTGCGGGTGGAAGGGCTTCCTCCAGGATTCAGTTTTTCGTTCATGGGCAGCGGAAGGTAAGACTTCGCGCTGTCCGTTTCACCTAGACCACCTCAGACTAAATGACGTGGGAGTTCTTATTGCTCCAGCTGGCTGAACAGCGGGCCTAAGCTGGCCTCAGAAATGAGTTGCTGAGTAGGCCGGCCGCGGCGGCGCGAGGCGGCCGGCTCCGGAGCTTCAGGAGCCGAAGGCCAACTCAGTACCGATAGGTGGGGCCAGGGCCTCGCGCAGGGCGGTTTGCAGCAGCTGCTCGACCAGCCGGCGGCTCTCGCGAATGCGCTGCTCCAGGGCGTCGCAGTGCTGCATGAGCTGCTCCAGCTTTGCTACTATGCGGTGTTGCTCAGCTAGTGGCGGTAAAGGGATGGGCATTTCGGCAAACTCTTGGTACTTCAAGCTGTGAACCGTCATTCCATACTTAGAGCCTATCCAAATAGGCAACTATACCAAGTAATTCGGGCGCAAGCAAAGTGGAGCATGGCCAGGTAGTTTTCCGGCTTTTTGGCCCAGCGGGTGAGCAGGTGGCGGAACCGGTTGAGCCAGGAGTGGGTCCGCTCCACGACCCAGCGCCGGGCTTTTTGGCCTGCTTTTTTGGCCTGCG
>DASVTG010000177.1:0-5297 GCA_036387695.1 Hymenobacter sp.
TGCTCGCCCGATTCGGTGTAGGGGTTGCCGGCCATCACCACGGCCACCTTGCGCCCGCGGAAGTCGTAGGTGCGGGCGCGGCCCTGGTACACGCCCTCAATCTTGCGCTGAGCGTCGCAGAGCGAGATGAATTTTTGCAGAAACTCGGGGTTGCAGTGCTGAATGTCGTCGAGGTAAATCATGACGTTGTCGCCCATCTCGAAGGCCAAGTTCAACTTCAGCAGCTCCTCTCGGGCGCCGGAGTTGGGTGCCTGGGCGGGGTCCACACTCGTCACGGCGTGGCCGATGGCGGGCCCGTTGATTTTCATGAAAATGAGCCCCAGGCGGTTGGCCACGTACTCCATGAGCGTGGTTTTGCCGTAGCCAGGCGGCGACACCAGCAGCAGCAGGCCCATGAGGTCGGTGCGCTTGTCGGCCCCCGCCGTGCCGATTTGTTTGGCCAGGTTGGCCCCGATGAGCGGCAGGTACACCTCGTCAATCAGCTTGTTGCGCACAAACGACGAGAGCACGCGCGGCCGGAATTCCGTCAGCCTCAGCTCCTCGGCGAAGCGGGCTACTAGCTCCTTTTTTAACGTAGCAAACGCATCAAACAGCGGCACTACCGTGCGGGTGTAGTGGTGCAGCCGCCGCCGAAACCCGGGGAAATTCAACTGGTAATTCCGCTCGTGAATGCGGGCGTGCGAGCCTTGCAAGCCTGCCAGCGTCTCGCGTAGCGGCGTGCGGATGATGCGGGCGGGGTCGAAGGCCGTGGTAGTGAGCAGGGTGGCAGTCTCGTTGACCCCATCCCCCGGCCCCTTCCCCTCCGGGGGAAGGGGAGCGTGACGATTGTCATTGTTATTAATTGTAACGCTAACACTGTTGCTCACGTCGGCAGACGCAAGGCTCCCCTCCCCCGGAGGGGAGGGGCTGGGGTTAAGCACCCGCACAAACGCCCCCAGCCACTGCCGCACCAACTGAAACTGCGCCGCGGGCTGGTCTGCCAGCGCGGCCACGCTCGCTTCGTACTGCGCCGTGGCGTTGCGTTCCTTCAGCGACTGCTGGAATTGCTGAAACAGGTCGGCCGCTTCGGGCGCAATGACGAACGTTTCGCCCCGCGTCATTTCCTGAAATAGGTAGTCGCCGGCTTCGGCCACTTCCGGCACGGCAAACAGTCCGGTGCCATTAGCAAATTCCTCTATCGACAGCTGCAATTCGGCTTTCAGCGGCTCAAACTCGCGCGAGTCGGGAAACACCTGGAGCAGCACGCCGATGCTTTGCAGCTGCTGCTGCCAGGCGGCCTTGCGCTTGCGGCCCGCGAAGCGCTGCCAGTACAGCGCGGCGGCAGCCCGGGCATCGGCTGGGTAGCGCAGCAAATCGGCGGTGCGGGTGAGGCGCACCAGGGCTTCGAGCAGCAGCGCCGCGTCGTGGTCGTGCACGCCCTTGAGGTAGCCCTCGGCGTAGCGCGGGGCCATGAATTGCTGCACGTGGGTGGTCAGCTCGGCTACGGTGAGGTGCGAAAGCTCGGCCAGCGAGAGCACGGCGGGCAGGCCGTCGTGGGCGGGCGCGGGGTGCTGGGCGGCTTGCAAAATCAGCCAGGCCAGGTACTCGGCGCGGTACACGTCGGCGTTTTCCGAGGGCACCGTTTGGTCCCACACGGCGCGGGCGGCCAGCACGGCGGGGTCGGTTATTTTCTGGAAGAAGTTGGTGCCGGTGAGGTGGTAGTGCAGGTCGCCGTCGCGCAGCACCACCGTCAGCTCCAGCGGCTGGGTGTTCACGGTGAAAGCGTAGGGGCCGAATTTGAGGGCTTGCCCGCCGTCGGTAAACAGCTCGGCGCGGTCCTTGAGTTGGCGCACGGCGTCTTCCTTCACTGTTTTGAGGCGGCTCTGGATATCGTCGGCCTTCACCGGGTCGCCGAGCTTGAGCAGGTCCTGCACGGTCTGGCGCACCTTCTCCACCATCATGTCGGAGGCGAAGTAGCCGTTGATATCCGCCACCGTTTCGAAACGCCCGAGGCGGTTTTGCACCGCTTTCAGAATACGCTCCGCCGATTGCAGCAGGGCCGAGGCGCGCTGGTTGCGGGCTTCCACCAAGCTCACCTTGCGCGACTCGAACGCTTCGGACACTTCCTCGCGCTTGCCCGCCAGCTGGCTCAGGAATTGGTCAAACTCCGGGAATTTGCCCTCCAGCTCCTCCAACTGCACCATCAGCTTGGTGCTGTATTCGTCGCACTTGGCCGGCGCGTCGCACAGGTCCAGGTAGTTCACCAAAGCTTGGTCGAGCAGCTTGATTTGGGCCGTGAATTCGGCCTGCGCCTCGGTGCCCGCCAGCGCCTGCCGCCGCCGTTTAAGGGCCGCGCGAATCTGGTTGAAGCTGGCGTAAATGGTCGAGATGTTGTCAATAATGCGCGTGGTCTGCGTGGGGTCTTCCATCGGCAGGTTGCTCACCACTTCAATCAGCAATTCCAGCTCGCCAGATACCGCGTTGGCCTGCTTTTCCTGCTCGTTGGCCTCGGCCACTTTCTGCACCTTCTCAATGGCGTCAGCAATGGTCTGCACGCGCACGGTGTAGGGCTTCAGCGCGTCATCTTTCAGCAGAAATTCCACGGTTTGGCCGGCCACGTCCTTGCTGGTTTGCTCCAGCTCGGCGGCGGCTTTTTCCACGGTGGGCAGCTCCACGTAGCGCAGCTCCTTGAGGGAAATCACCTCGCCGCGCACGCCGCGCAATTCTGCCAACAGCTGCACGTATTCGTTCACATCGGTAGCTGTGGTGCGCTTGATGCGGCCGGTCAACTCATCGGCTTTGGCCAGCACGCGCTGGGTTTCCGCGCCCGTGCTTTTGCGGATGCTCAGCACCTTTTCAAACTCTTCTACCGCCGCGTTGGCCGCCTGCTGTATCTCGCGCAGCGGCTCGGCCAGGGCCTGAGCGGCGGGCTCGTGCAGCCAGTGGTAGGTGTCCGTCAGCGTGCCGGTGAGGCGAATCAGGTCGAGGTACAGGCCGGCGTAGCTGTCATCTTTGCCCAGCAGTGTCAGCACTTCCTGAGCCTCGGCCATGGCCCGCACAATTTCCTTGTTGCCCAGCTTGTAGAGGTAGGAGTCGGAAGTAACGGGCAGCTCAAAATCGGGCGCTACGTAGGGCGTCTGCCAGATTTGCACCGCGTGGTGCTTCTTGGGCTCGTCGTCCTTGCGGAAGTAGCACAGCTCGCCGTTCTCAAACAGCGCGTAGCCGTGGCAGCTAATCGGATTATCGACCCGCTGCGCAATGATATTATACGAAAACAGCAGGTAAGCGCCGTTTTCCTTGTTGTAAAAAACGTACAAGAAATCTTCCCCGTTCGGCGACACAATCCGCTTCTCAAAAAGCATGTCGCGCAGCCCTTTTTCGAACAGTTTTCCCTCGCCGGTTTGCAGGTAAAACCCATGCGGAAAAATCAGGCCCTGGTTGTCCGGCAGCAGCACACAAGCCTCCGCCAAAGCGTCCAAACGCTGCGCATTTTGCAGCTTGGAATTGTAAATGAAATACCGGTAATCCTGCTCCTGATACGGCCGGATTTTCAGCAGAATAATATTGCCAACTACCGCGAAATAAATCTCTGAATCATCAAGCGTTTGGTCCTTATCCAAGACCGGCTCGGAATAAATACCACGTCCAGTGGCCGTGTTATTTTCTACTTTGATGGTCAAGTCGCCGTGGATGGTTTCCACAAAAACCTTGTCCTCAATGCTGATGTGCGGGTGCTTGCCGCTGCGCTGCATGTCGCGCGTGGTGCGCTTCCACGTAAACTCGTGCTGCGGCGGAAACACGTATTCGTGGTCGCTGCGGTTGTCAATGTAGGTGAGCATGTCGCCTTGCAACAGCCACTTGAACGTCTTGATATCATTCGTACTTTTGCCCACCCGAAACACCATGAATAGGTGCGTCCCAAGCTGCGCAAATTTTACGAATTGTGTGTTCTTGTAATACTTGTACAGATTGCAGAATTCCTCCGCGAACTGCGCATTGGAAATGAGGTCAAGCGGCAGGGGCTGAAACTCATGATTTGCGTAGGAATAAGCCCCGAAAACATCCGATAATTCAACCTCGGTTTTCAGGCCGATAACCACGTTGTAGCCGAATAGAAAATTGCGGCCCACCGGCACCATATCCCACGGCACGCAATTGTGCTCCGTGTTGATGCGTCCGGTACCAATCAACTTGGTATCAATCGCTCCGAAGACGGTTTTGCGCTCCGTATTGAGCTTGTCAATACGTGCCTTCAATTCTGCGCCGCTTTTCTGTAGGCGGTTGCGCAGGATTTCGTAGGTGCCGCCTTCTAGTTTGACGTCCGGCGAGGGCGCGGTAGTTGGTTCCATAGCAGGATGCCAGGGGATGTTTCAGAAAGTGATGATTAATCGGTCTGCGAGCAAGCATTCCTACAAACGTGTCATGCTGAGCGCAGCCGAAGCATCTCTACCGCAACAGTAATCAGTTACTCTCGTGGTAGAGGTGCTTCGGCTGCGCTCAGCATGACGTTCTTTTTGCGCTAATTGGAGCCTACGCCAAATTCAGCGTTTTCACCGGCTTGTCGCCAATCCCCAAGGCCTTGGCTGTGCTGGTCAGCTGCGTGATGGTGTTGCGCGTGGCGTCGTCGCCGGCCTTGTTCATCATTTGCAGCAGCAGCGCCGACACGCTTAGGTTTTTCATGTCGTCGGAGCTCAGGCCGAACTGGTCCACGAAGCGGCGCAGGTTGGTCTTGAAATCTCCGCCCCCATCGTGGCCGAAGAAGGCGTCCTTCACCGTGCCCAATACTTCGGAGTTGTGCACGGCGCGGTCTATCATTTTGCCTTTGGTGATGGAGCCGATAATCTGGTCGAAGAACATGGTTTCGCCACCCACGATGTCGATTTTGGCCGACTTTAAGGCTTCCGAAATCACCCCGGCTTGGGCGCCGGCAATGTCCTTCTGGATGTTGATTTGGGCCAGTTCCACGGCCTTGTCCTTGTCGAGGCGCAGCTTGAATTCTTCGTGGTCTTTGCCCACGCCGTCGAGCTTCTTCATGGCGTCGGCCTTGGCTTCGATGCCCTTGGCTTCCACCGCGAAGCGTTGCTCGTTCACGGTCACTTCGGCCAGGCCGCGCTTCTGGTCGGCGTCGGCTTTGGCTTCGATGACGCTGGCTTCGGCCAGGCCTTTTTCAAGGTTGACCTTGGCGGCTACCACGCCGAGCTTCTCGTCGGCTTCGGCCTGAGCCGTGGCGCGTACCTGGATGGATTGCGCTTCGGCGGAGGCCATGAGCTGCATGACGTTGGCTTCCGACTCGCCCTCTTTCTGGCGGGCGGCGGCTT
>DASVTG010000178.1:0-7940 GCA_036387695.1 Hymenobacter sp.
CATAACGACCACACGCAAAAAAGGCCGGCCCCACCGGGGCCGGCCTTTACAACTAATAACGCGAATGCTTACTGCACTACCAAACGCTTCGTCGTTACCGTCTGACCCGTTTTCACTTTGAACAGGTAGGTGCCACGGGCCAGTTTGGCCGCGTCGAACTTCACCTGGTGCAAGCCGGCGGCTTCGGTGCCTACTACTAGGGTCTGGACTTTGGCGCCCAGCGTGTTGAACACTTCCACGCTCACGGGGCCTTCCTGAGCCAACGCGTAGCTGAGGGTGGTGCTGCCGCTGAAGGGGTTCGGATAAGCCGATACTTCCTGCACGGGTAGGGCAGCCGCGGTGGCGGCGCCAGCGCCGCGGGCCTGAGCAGCGGGCTGGGTCTGGGCGTTGTACTGCGGGAACGTGCGGGTTGCGATAACCGCGAAGTCAGCGCGGGTTACGGCCTGCGAGGGCTTGAAGGTAGCCTTGATGGTGGGCTGCAAGTCATAAGGGCCCTGTGAGATGCTGTAGTAGGCGTTGATGAGGTTAAGCTCCAGGGCAATGCTCACGTAGCCTTCCAGGCCGGCGGGAATCTTGTTGGCGTCGTCCAACGCAACCGTCTGGCCGCTCACGCTCACCGTAACGGGCTTGCCGTTGCGGGCCAGGGCCTGCTGCTGGAAGCCGAGGCTCTGCACCAGGGAGTAGGCCAGCGAGGCACGGCTTACGGTGGCGGTGGGAGAAAACTTACCGGTTGCAGTGGGCAGCATCACGCCGTTGTTCACGTTGAACCGGTCGCGCAGGGCGGCGCCGCGGGCGGCTACCGATTCGGTGAGCAAAAGGTCGCTCACCGAGGAAACGTCGGTGAACGTGCGGGCGCCGGTGGTGGGCAGGAATTGCTTGATGCCCTGGCCCATCAGCAGGTAGTCGGCCAATTGAATGCGGGTGAGATTGGCGTTGGGCTGAAAGCCGGTGGACAGGCCGTCAACCAAGCGGTTGGTTACGGCCAGCTTGATGGCGGCCTCGGCGGGGTGGCCCACGATGTCGGCCAGGTTGGTGGTGCCGCTGGGCGTGAGCTGCGTGATGTTGCCGGTCACGGTTTCGGGGGCGGCTACGCCGCGCAAGCCTTCCACGGCCACCGTCCAGGTGCCGGCCACGGGCGAGGCCACGGCCACGCTGCGGTCGGTGCTGAGGGTGAAGGTGACGGGCGTGCCCGAGGTGTAGCGCGCGCCGGCGGGGTCAATCAGCACCAGGTTGGTCGGGTTGCCGGTTTCGCCCAAAACGCCAGTAGAAGAAATTTTCACTTCCAGGCTGTTGGTGCCGGAGTTCACCGGGAACGTCACTTGGTTGGTGGCCGTGGTAGCGGGGTTGAAGTTGATGGTGAACGGCGTGGTCGTGCTCAGCGAATTCACGCTGCTCTTGAAAACGCGGCTGGCATTCACGGTCGAGCCAAAGGCCGAAGAGCGGAATACCTGGTCCACAGCGGCGTAGGCGTTGACGTAGCCGGCACCCACTTCCCACGACTGACGGCCGGGCATGTTGGTAGCCGTTTTCATCAAAATGTCCTTCACCTGAGCGGGCGACAACGACTTGTTGGCTTCCAGCAGCAGGGCCACAATGCCGGCCACGTGGGGAGTGGCCATGGACGTGCCGCTGCTGTGCGTGTAGAAGGGAATTTCGCCGGGCTGCAACAACTCCGCGTCCTGCTGAGCCCCCAAGGACGACACCGGAGCAATGGCGCGCGTGGAAACAACGTCAACGCCGGGGGCCACAATCACGGGCTCGTTCTTGAACGTCCAGGTTTCGCCATCGACCACAAACGTGCCCTGCTCGCCGCGCACGCCGCGGGAGGAAAAGTCAGCCAGCAGGCCGTTGCGGTCGCCGGCGCCCACCGAAATGGTCCAGGGCGCAATGGCGTAGGGGTTGTGCGTGTCGGCGCCCGGGCCTTCGTTGCCGGCGGCAAACACCACCACCATGCCGCGGTCGTAGCACTTCTTGGTGGCCACGTTCAGCGGGTCGTTGGGGTCAAAATCACCGCTCGAGCCAAACGAGTTGCTGATGACCCGGATGTTGTACTGGAACTGGTGCGTGAGGGCGTAGTCGAAGCCGCCGATGGCGTCGAGCACCAGCAGCGCACCGCCCGAGCCGTAGCCCAGCAGCGAAGCGCCGGGCGCCACGCCTTCGTACTTGCCACCCGAGCGGGCGCCCGTGCCGCCCACCGTGCCGGCGCAGTGCGTGCCGTGGCCCGAGTTGGAGTCCGTGTTGGGCACGCCTTCAATGTAAGTGACGGGCAGCATGGCGTTCAGCGAGTTGAGGTTGGTGGAGCCCAGCGTGTTTTGCACCAGGTGCGTGCCAAACTTGAGGTCCTCGTGGGTGCCGTCCACGCCGCTGTCGTTGATGAGCACCCCCACGCCTTTGCCCGAGACGGGGAGGCCGCCGTTGCGGGCCGTGATTTGAGCGTCGGCGCGCAGGCGCTTCACGCCCGTCAGGTGGGTGTCGTCGAAGTTGTAGTAGTCGAGCTTCTTGTTGACGTAGATGGAGCGCACGGCCGGGTTCTGGGCCAGTGCTTTTACCTGCGAAGAAGTGGCCAACACCCCAACAACCGGCAGGGCCCGCATCGTGACACCTTTCAAAATGCCCAACCGCTGAAGCAAAGTCGTTTGGCTGAGGGTGGGGGCCCCGCTTCCGTTGAAAGTCACAATGACTTGCGCAACGGGACTGGTGGCGAAAGCCGATTGCAAAGCTGGGTCAACCGTGGCCTGAGCGAACACAGAGCTGACCTTGAAGCCCACCACAAGGAGGGTTGCAAAGAATTTGTTAGTCATGTAGCTGTTTGTAAATAAGGTAGGTGTGAGTGAGAAAAAACAGAAAGCAACTCCGGCCGGCTGGAGCCAAATGAATGAGCATAAACTTGGGAGTTAAACACTCATTGGCTTAGTCCCCGCCGGCCGCACGACATATACGCAAGGACAAAGACAAGCGGATTTCAATAAAAATGGATTTTGTATTAATTATGCCGATTTGGTGTAAATTTTTTGTTTGTAGAATAAAAAGATGTCAATTCTTCAACAAGTAGGCAAATCATTAAAATTATCGTTTCTGACTGCTTAGGCGCGAGTCAGGCTTGAACAATGTTTGATGATGCACAAGATTAGGCGCCTCAGTGACCGAAAAAAAGGAAATTATGCTGTCCATTGAGACTTCTGAAACTGGCAGCGTAATGCCTAAAATCACAAGAGACAGAGAGGAGAACCGAAAAAACTATTTTTTTGAATATTTTGCTCAAGTAATTAATTGTTAGCGCCTTGAATACACTTATCAGAATTTCAAGCTTGCCTGCTGCTTTTTTGAAAAAACTTTGCTTTGTGACTTCAGAATTACTTTAATATTCGAATTATCTGGCTTACAAAATCGAGTTGGCGACGGCAATGGACGAGTAGCAACCGCCAGCAATGGCCGGGCCGGCAAACCATTCCAGCATTCCGTCCACGGACCGGTTCGCGTGCGGGATTAATCGAAGCCACCGAGCCCAGCGGCAAGTATATATTTGGTAATGAATCGGCGGAAAGGGCTTCGAATAATGGGCGCGGTGTTGGTGGCGCTTGCGACGCTGCTGGGCCTGAATGCGGTATTTCCCCTGCCGCCGGCCCCGCGCTATTCCCCCGTCGTGCTGGCCGCCGACGGCAGCGTGCTCCACGCCTACCTCAACCCCACGCAGAAATGGCGGATGAAAACCGAGCTGGCGGAAATAACACCGGCACTGCAGGAGGCCATTATTAACAAAGAAGACCGGTATTTCCGGTATCATTTCGGGGTGAATCCGGTGGCCATTCTGCAAGCCGCGGGCCGCAACGTTTTTGGCAAAGGCCGCACCACGGGGGCCAGCACCATCACCATGCAAGTGGCCCGGCTGCTGGAGCCCAAGGAGCGCACCTTCGGCAACAAGCTGAAGGAAATGCTGCGCGCCGTGCAGCTGGAGGCCCATTACAGCAAAGCCGAGATTCTGCAGCTGTACCTGAACCTGGTGCCTTACGGCGGCAACATCGAGGGCGTGAAGTCGGCCGCGCTGCTTTATTTCCAGCAGCCGCCCGACTACCTCTCGCTGGCCCAGACCGTGACGCTGGCCATCATCCCCAACCAGCCGCGCCTGCTGGTGCTGGGCAAAAACAACGCCCTGATTTTGGCCGAGCGCAACCGCTGGCTCCGGCAGTTCCGGGCGCAACGCCTGTTTCCCGACCAGGACATTGCCGACGCCCTGGCCGAGCCGCTGGACGTGCAGCGCCACGCCGCGCCCGCCCTGGCCCCGCACCTGGCGCGGCGGCTGGTCACGCAGTTTCCCGGTCAGGCCACCATTCAGTCCACGCTTCGCCGCGGCCCCCAGGCCAAGGCCGAAGACCTCACCCGCAACTACGTGCGCCGGCTGCACGAACTCGGCATCGGCCAGGCTGCGGTGCTGGTGGTGAACAACCGCACCCGCGCCGTGGAAGCCTACGTGGGCTCCGCCGATTTTCAAGACGCGGCCACCGCCGGGCAGGTCGACGGCGTGCGGGCCATTCGTTCGCCCGGCAGCACGCTCAAGCCCTTTCTCTACGCCCTGGCCCTGGACCGCGGCCTCGTCACCCCCAAGATGAAGCTGCCCGACGTGCCCACGAACTTCAGCGGCTTCCAACCCGAAAACTTCGACAAAAACTTCAGCGGCGAAGTGACCGTGGAGCGGGCCCTCACCTACTCGCTCAACATTCCGGCCGTGCGGGTGCTCAGCGAAATGGGCGTAACGACCTTCACCGACAAGCTGCGCGATGCCGGCTTCCGGCGCGTGGCGCACGACGCGCCCCGGCTGGGCCTGAGCACCATTTTGGGCGGCTGCGGGGCCACGCTGGAAGAGTTGACGGCCCTGTATGCGGCGCTGGCGGATGAAGGGATATATCAGCCCCTTGCGTGCGCCTCCCCCTCTCCCCCGGAGAAGGGGCCGGGGGGTGAGGCGCACCGTCTCGTCTCCCCCGCCGCGGCTTTTCTCATCACCGACATCCTGGCCCAACACACCCGGCCTGACCTGCCGCTGGGCTACCAAGGCAGCTCGCGCCTGCCGAAAATTGCCTGGAAAACCGGCACCAGCTACGGCCGCCGCGACGCCTGGAGCATCGGCTACAACCGCGAGTACACCGTGGGCGTGTGGGTCGGCAATTTCGACGGGGCGGGCAGCCCGGCCCTCACCGGCACCGACATTGCCACGCCCCTGTTGTTCGACGTGTTCAACGCCTTGGCTTACAACTCGCCTAATCGCTGGGCCTCCCCGCCCGCCAGCCTCGATTTCCGGCTGGTGTGCGCCGAAACCGGCCTTGTGCCCGGCGAGCACTGCCCCAACCAACTGATTGACTACTACCTGCCGGGCACGTCCTCGGCGCGGCACTGCGAGCACCAAAAAGAGGCCCTGGTGTCGGCCGACGGCGCCATTTCCTACTGCCGGGCCTGCGTGCCTGCGGCCGGCTTTCGCCGCCAGCTCTATCTCAATCCGCTGCCGGAGGTGCTGGCATTCCGGGAAGCGCAGGGCCTGCCAGCCACGCGCCTTCCGGCCCACAACCCCGCCTGCCGGCTGGTGCGCGGCAATGACGACGATGCGGGGCCAGCGCTGGCCATCACCTCCCCGCTCAACCACGCCGAGTACGTGCTAAACCGCGGTGAAAAGCAGCAGATGCTGCTCAGCTGCGCCGCGGGCAGCGAGGTGCGGCAAGTATTCTGGTACGTAAACGACCGATTCCTGCGGGCTGCCGCCGCCACCGAGCGGGTGTTTTTTCGCCCGCCCAGCGGCGCCGTGAAAATTTCCTGCGCCGACGACCACGGCCGCAACGTGGACATTGAGCTGCAGGTAGCGGAGCTGTAAGAAGCAGGCGGGGCGGGAAGCACTGTGCAGCATACCGGCATCAATCATTTTGACCGTCCTGCTCATTTACCGTCCGCAGGGCCGAAGCAGGACGTTTCGATTGTTTCCTGCGTGCCGTTAAGTAGCAACTAAGTAGCAACGGGAGTAGTGCCAAAGAAATACGCCGGCACGCCGGCCACGCCGGGCTCGGAGGCAAACAAGTTGCCACTTAAGGGGAATTCCTGCAGCTGCTGAGCCGTGAGGCCAGTGCGGGCGGTGGTGATGTAAAGCGTTTTCAGGTCGGGCCCGCCGAAAGCGCAGGAGGAAGTGTTGGGCGCAGGAACATTGACTTTCTGGAGCAGCGCGCCGGTGGCGGGGTCGTAGCGGTGCACGGCGCCGGCGCCGAACAGCGCCACCCACAGCTTGCCTTCCGCGTCGATGGTCATGCCGTCGGGCTCGCCGCCGGCGTCCTCGGGGATGGTGACCACCACCCGCGGGTTGGCGATGTCGCCGGTGGCATCGTCGTAGTCGAACGCCTGCACGGCCAGGGTGGGCGTGTCGACGTAGTACATGGTGCGGCGGTCCGCGGACCACGCCAAGCCGTTGGAATTGGTGACGCGCCGCCGCATGACGTGGGTGCGGCCGTCGGGGTCGTAGCGGTAGAGCGTGCCGCTGTGCTGGCGCGGCTGCAAGTCGTAGGTGCCCACCCAAAAGCGGCCGGCGGGGTCGCATTTGCCGTCGTTGAAGCGCAGGTGCGCATCCGTGATGGGGTCGGCCAAGCGGGAGAGGGCGCCGGAGGTAGGGTCGAGGCGGTGGAGGCCGTTTTGCAGCGCCACCAGCACGTGGCCGTCGTGCATGGGCACCGCGGTGCTCACCCGCTTGCCGGTGGGCAGGCGCCGGTCCTGGCCGGTGGCGGGGTCGAAGATGTGCAGGGCCCGGCCCTCGATGTCCACCCAGTACAGCTCCTTCGTCTGGGGGTTCCAGAGGGAGCCCTCGCCCAGGGCCGCTTGCGCGTGGAGGATGGATTGGGCCTGCATGGGAGGGCGGTTGTTCTACTGGGGATGATGCCTTAAAACGGCCAATTGACCGTTCAGGGTCACTTCTTCGGCGGTTTTTGTTTGCACCGGGCACCTTTCCGCTATCCCCAATAGCCGCAAAGCCGCACCGTAGTGGTCCACCAATACCGGCTCGCCGGCGAGCGTGATGCCGGCGGGGGCGCTGGCCAGCAAGTCCTGGCATTCGCTACCGATGAGCAAGCCGCTGAGGTAAAAATAATTTTCCTGCTTGCTGGCTTTTTTGAACAAGTCGTTGGTGCGCACCAAAAAAGCATTGTGCAGCAAATGGCCTTGCTGGCTGTGGCGCACGCCTTGTTCAAACCAATGCAGGTTGCTGCCGGCTTCCAGCGGGCCGCCTTCTTCCACCGATGCGGCCAGAATGCTCTTTGTGGAAAGTAGCGAAAAAAGCTCCCCGGTCATATAAGTCTTGAGCGACACGGCTTGCCCATTGAGGACCCGCACGTGCTTGGCGTGGGTGCCGGGGTGCAGGAAAAGCTGTTCCTCGGCCCTGGTTTCAAAACGGCAGCCCACCAGCTGCACTTCCTCCCCGCGCATCACATCATCCTCGCTTTTGATGCCGGAAATCAGCAGAATGGCGTACTTAAAATCATTCGTTGGCTCGATGAACTTGGTCGCCAAGTCAGCCCCGTCCGTGGCAAATGGCAGCGACTTGTAAGGCAGCTCCAGCATGCCCACGGTCGAGGAAGCCATGCCCGAAATCACCACCGGCACGTCGTTCAACGCCGTTTTCACCGTTTCCTCCAGCGTCTTCAGGTGCTTTTGCAGAATGGCCAGGTAGAATCCCAGGCGCTGCTCGGGCGGCTGGTTGGCTTCCTTCCACAACGCTGCCGTGGCCGCGTTGCCTTCCTTGGAGCTGGCTTCCGCCAGGATTTTCAAGCCCTCGCGCTCCACCAGCCGCAAGCGAAAGGAAGAGGTGCCCCAATCGCAGCTCAAAAAAGTCGTTTTCGGGTCCATGATGCAAGAACATAAATTCCCCTCCTCAGCCGAGGAGGGGATGTTTCAGCGAAAAGCTGAAACGGGGGTGGGTT
>DASVTG010000179.1:0-4487 GCA_036387695.1 Hymenobacter sp.
CAGTTCGCGCTACTGACTGCCCCGAGAATTGCTCTACTCTGCACATATTCCAAGCTTAACGGTTGGGCACAGGGGTGCAAAACAAGTAAGGCGCACCTGCCAGGCGCGCCTTGTGAGCAGCCATTGCTGCGTTTACTTAAAACACCTGGGGTAGCAACGTTGGCCTAGCTGGGGTTGGCCACTCCGTAGTCGCCCGAGGGCACGGGCTGGGGCGGCGATTGCACCACGGTGGGCTCGGGCAAGGGCAGCTGCCACTGGGAGCTGAGCTGTTCGAGGCCGCGGTAGGCGGTGAGGTCGAATTGACAAGGCACCACCGAGACGTAATTGTTGGCCAGGGCCCATTCGTCGGTGTCGGTGCCGTGGTCGAGGTTCACAAACGAACCAATCAGCCAATAATAAGGCCGCTGGTACGGGTCGAGCCGGCGGTCGAATTCCTCCTGCCACTTGGCGCGGGCCTGCCGGGCCAGGCGCAGGCCGGCAATGGGCGTGGCGGAATTCTTCGGGATGTTCACGTTCAGGGCGGTGCCCGCGGGCACGCCGTGCTCCAAGGCGTGGCGGCACACGAGCGTCACCCACTCGGTTACGTGGGAAAAATCGGCCTGCAGGCCGTATTCGCACAGCGAGAAGCCCACCGCCGGCAGCCCTTCAATGGCCGCTTCGATGGCCGCCGACATGGTGCCGGAGTACAGCACGTTCACCGAAGCGTTGGAGCCGTGGTTGATGCCGGAAACCACCAGGTCGGGGTTGCGGTCCTTCAGCACGTAGTGCTTGGCTATTTTGACGCAGTCAGCCGGAGTGCCGGAGCACTCGTAGGCTTCGACCTCGGGCCCAAAAACCGGATTTTTGGTGAGGCGCAGCGCGTGGCCAATGGTGATGGCGTGGCCCATGCCGGACTGCGGCGAGTCGGGGGCTACCACCACCACTTCGGCCCCCAGGGCCTGCACCGCCGCCACGAGGTGCCGGATGCCGGGCGCGGTAATGCCGTCGTCGTTGGAAACCAGAATGAGCGGGCGAGTGGGTGTCATGAAATTAGGGAAAGGGTGAAGCTGGCCGGTGCCGGCCGCAAAGGTAGGCTCCTCGCCTACCGCGCGCCGGCCGAAATTGTTTCGGCCGGCGGGGGCAGCTTTTTGACCGGCGCTGCGTAACTAGGTTGCTTTGACTGTTTTCTCCACTTTGCAAAATCTATGATTTTCACGAACCGCTACCGCGCCCACGACCTGGGTTTGCTGGTGTTGCGCGTCGGCCTCGGCGTGATGTTTATGGTGCACGGCTTCCCCAAACTGGCCGGCGGCCCCACGGCCTGGGCCGGCGTGGGCGGCGTGATGGCGCAGGTAGGCCTGGGCTTTGCGCCCGCCTTTTGGGGCTTCCTGGCGGCCGTGGCGGAATTTGGCGGGGGGCTGCTGTTGGCCGTGGGCTTGTGGTTCCGGCTGGCCTGCCTGGGGCTGCTCATCACCATGATAATGGCCACGGTGATGCACGTGAGCAAGGGCGACGGCTTCAGCGGGTATTCGCACGCCCTGGAGTCGGCTTTTGTGTTTTTGGGGCTGCTGTTTGCCGGCCCGGGGCGTTTGAGCTTCGACGAGCGCCTGTTCGGCAGCCGGCTCCGCTAGCTCCAACGGGGCGAGCTTGCTTCATCGCTTGAAGCAGGCAAGTGTTGTTCTTTTGCGGCATGCTTTCCCTATTTCTTGCCGCCGCCCTCATGACTTCTTCTCCGGCGTCCTCCCCCGCTCCGGCCGCCGAATGGCGCACGCCGTTTGAAACCGGCGGCGGCAACACCACGGCCACTTACGCCGAATGCGTGGCCTACTACCGGAAGCTGGCCGCCGCCTACCCCAAGCAGATGGACCTGGCCGAAGCCGGCCCCACCGACGCGGGCCTGCCCTTGCACGAGGTGGTGCTCAGCGCCGACGGCGACGCCGACCCGGCCAGCACCCGCCAAAAAAACCGCCGCATTCTGTTCATTCAAAACGGCATTCACCCCGGCGAGCCCGAGGGCATCGACGCCAGCATGATGCTGGCCCGCGACCTGCTACAGCAGAAGTCGCTGCAAAAGCTGCTGGCGACCGTCACGGTCGTCATCGTGCCCGTCTACAACATCGACGGCATGCTGAACCGCAACGGCACCACCCGCGTCAACCAGAACGGCCCGGCTGAATACGGTTTTCGGGGCAACGCCCGGCACCTGGATTTGAACCGCGACTACATCAAGCAGGAGTCGCGCAATGCCCGCTCGTTTGCGGCCTTGTTTCAAAAATGGCAGCCTGATGTGTTCGTTGAGACTCACACCTCTAACGGCGCTGACTACCAGTACACCATGACGCTCATTGCCACGCAGCACAGCAAGCTGGCGCCGGCGCTGGGCGCCTACTTGCAAGGCCAGCTGCTGCCGGCGCTGTACAAGGGCATGGACAAGAAAAAGTGGCCCATGACGCCCTACGTGGACTTCGACGGCCAAACGCCGGAAAGCGGCCTGCGGGCTTTCCTGGAAACGCCGCGCTACTCCACCGGCTACGCGGCGCTGTTCAACACCATCGGCTTCATGCCCGAAACGCACATGCTGAAGGCCTTCGCCCCGCGTGTGCACGCCACCTACGACTTCCTCAAAACCATGCTCGAAACCGTGGGCCAGCAGTCGGCCGCGCTGGCAGCGGCCCGCAGCGCCGCCACGGCTGACATGGCCACGCAAACGGTATTCCCCCTCACCTGGGCGCTCGACGAAAGCCAGCACGAAACCGTGCAGTTTCGCGGCTACGAGGGCAAGATGAAGCCCAGTGAGGTAAGCGGCCAGCCCCGCCTCTACTACGACCGCGCCGCGCCCTTCACGCGGCCCGTGCAGTACTACAACACCTTCAAGGCCACCACCACCGCAACGCGCCCCACCGCCTACCTCATTCCCAAGGCCTGGACCGAGGTAGCCGACATCCTGCGCCGCAACGGGGCCCGGCTCGAACCCTTGGCCAAAGACGTGGCCGTGCCCGTGGAAGTCTATTACTTCCAGGATTTCAAAACCACGCCCAAACCGTTCGAGGGCCATTACGTGCACAGCCAAGTGCAGCTGCGCACCGAAACGGAAACCACCACTTTCCATCAGGGCGACTTCGTGGTGTACGTGAACGACGCTGCCCCCGCCCGCTACCTGCTGGAAACGCTGGAACCGCAAGCCACCGACTCCTTCTTTGCCTGGGGCTTTTTCGACAGCGTGTTGCAGCAGAAGGAGCACTTCTCGGACTACGTATTCGAGGATTTAGCTGCTGACTTGTTGCGCCGCGACCCGGCTCTGCGCACTCGCCTGGACAAGTTGAAGCAAACCAATCCGGCCTTCGCGGCGAATGGCCCGGCCCAGTTGGAATGGGTGTACTTGAACTCGGCGTACCACGAAGCTGGGCACAACCGCTACCCGGTGGCGCGCTGGCTGGGTTCGGGGCGGATTGGCGAATAAGACGGAAGGGCTCGCGCTAGCCGGCAACAGCGTGTTTCCGGCTAGCGCGAGACTTTTTTGATGGCTGTTGTTTTTTCGTTTGAAGCTGGGTCAGCTTCTGCCGGGTGGCGGGAAATTCTTTTAGCTGCAGCGCCTGCGTGAAAGCAGTAGCGGCCAGTGCCGACTGGCCTTGCATAGCATAGTAGTCGCCCAAGCTGTCGTGGACGTTGAAGCTGCCGGGGTAGTTGCGCACGTTTAGCTGGAACAATTCCAGGGCCGGCGTGGACTGGCCCACATAAAGTAGGTAATAGGCGATTTCGTTGACAAACGATTCGGGCGGGAGCACCGGGTACCCCACCTGCGTCGAAACCTGCCGGTAGTGCGCTTCCAGCGCGTCCGCAATCTTCGCTGCGGGGTTCATTAAGTCGTTGGTGAGAGCTGGCGACAAGGCGTAGGGCTGGAACAGAAAGCGCAGCGCGTCGTAGGTACCCGGCAGCGGCACCGAATTGTGGGTGTCGTTGGGGTAGTATTTATACGCCGACCGCAGCCCATTGCCCCGGTTGCGGGCTAGTTCGTCGCGCAGGGTCCACTTGGACCGCGTGAAAGCACCTCCCACCGAGAGGTCCTTGGTCGCCTGCACAGAATCCAAGCCAGTGGTATTGGCCGAGGCCACAAACAACGAGCGGCCGGCAAACCGGGGCTGGACCAGGATTTCATGGGCCTGCTTGAGCAATTTTTCCTCGTCCCAAAACATGCTGGGGTCAAGGGCAACGTAGTTCTCGAACAGGGTGGGATGATGCAGCAGTGTGTTCATCACCAGCAACCCACCAAACGAGTGGCCAATCAGGGTGCGGTGAGACGAGGTGGGGTAATGGGCATTGACGTAGGGAATCAACTCCTTCTCCAAAAACGCAGTGAAATTTTCGCCACCACCAGAGGCTTTTAGCTCGGCAGCGGGCATAAATTCGGCGCTGGTCGCCCGCGACGGGGTGAGGTCACGGGTGCGGTTGGTGTTGGGAATGCCCACCACAATCATCTCCGGGCACACCGTGTTGGGGGTCCTGCTCAT
>DASVTG010000180.1:0-5310 GCA_036387695.1 Hymenobacter sp.
TGGCTCATTGTGTCGCACTCGGTGGAGTGGCTGAACGGCTACAAGTTTGGCTTCGAAATTCTGCTGTTGAACGGCGCCCTGGTGTACCTTGGCCTGCTGGCCATTTCTCGTCCGGCCGATGCGGTGAACCCTGCCGTTCCCGCTGCGGTTTAATATCCCATGACCAAACCCTACTTCTCGTTGCTGCTCGTGCTCGCCGCCGCTCCGGTGGCGCTGGCGCAGCAGCCGGCCGCTGCCCCGGCCCAACAACCCATTGTGCTGCGCCCCGGCCAGATGCAGGTGCAAGCCAACCCCGCCGCCAACCGCCCCGACCGGGCCCCGGTGTACCCCGGCGGCGCCCAGGCGCTGGGGTTGTTTTTTCTGGAGCACATAAAATATCCGGAGGCCGCGCGCGTCAAGCAGCTTAGCGGCACGGTGCTGGTCACGGCCACGGTGAACGCCGATGGCAGCGTGACCAACCCGGTGGTGGCCAAGTCGCTTTCGCCGGAGTGCGACGCCGAGGCCTTGCGCGTGGTGCCCTTGCTCACGGGCTGGCAGCCGGCCATGCGGCGCGGGCGGCCCCTGCCGGTGCTCATTCAGCTGCCGGTGCCGTTTGGCGGGGCGGGCGAAATCAAAATCGAGCAAACCGGCCGCAAGCCGGGCGAATAATCTTATTGTGTACACGTGGGGGCCGCGGCGTTGTCTCGGCCCTACTTATGTTTTGTAGATGGCCCGCAGTGGACTGAATACCAGCGGCGGCGACGCGGCTGCCGACTTGCCCAAACCGAAAGTAAACAAGGAGTCGCTGCGGCGCGGCCTGCGGATTTTCCGCTACGTGCTGCCCTACCGGGGCAAGTTTATTGTGGGTATGGTGCTGCTGGTGTTCAGCAGCCTCAGCACCATGTCGTTTCCGTGGATAGCGGGCAAGCTCGTGAACGCGGCCACCGGCAAGCCCCTGGTGCTGGGCGGCCTGGTGCTCGACATCAACCGCATTGCGCTGGGCCTGTTCCTGGTCACGGTGTTGCAGGGCATGTTCTCGTTTGGGCGCATCTGGTTTTTTACCCAGGTGAGCGAATTCTCGGTGCGCGACATCCGGCAGGCGCTCTACGCCAAGTTCGTGCAGCTGCCCATTCCGTTCTTCGAGCAAAACCGCGTGGGGGCCATCACCTCGCGCATTACCAGCGACGTGGCCCAGATTCAGGACTCGTTTTCGCTGACCTTGGCCGAGCTGTTCCGGCAGGTATTTACGCTGGTGGTGGGCATTTCCTTCATCATGTTCGTGTCGTGGAAGCTGTCGGCGTTCATGCTGCTCACCTTCCCGCCCATTGTGCTGGCCGCGGGCCTCTTTGGCCGCAAAATCCGCAATCTGTCGCGCACCGTGCAGCAGGAGCTGGCCCACACCAACACCATTGTGGAAGAAACGCTGCAAGCCATCAATTCGGTGAAGGCTTTCACGAATGAAAAGTTTGAAACGGCGCGCTACAACTTCTCCTTGAACAAAGTGGTGCGCGCCGCGCTGCAAAGCAACCTGTACCGCGGCGGCTTCGTGTCGTTTGTGATTATTGGCTTGTTTGGCGGCATCATCCTGGTGCTGTGGCGCGGTGCCACGCTGGTGCACACGCCCTTGAGCGACCCCAATCACCTCGACATTGGCGACCTGGTCACCTTCATCATCCTCACGGCCTACATCGGCGCCTCGGTGGCGGGCCTGGGCGAACTCTACGGCAAAGTGCAGAGCACGCTGGGCGCTTCGGAGCGCATCCTCGAAATCCTGGACGAAGCCCCCGAGCCCACGCACCTTGAGCCGGCCGTGGGCCTGGTGCCGGCCCGCATTCACGGCGACATTCAGTACGAGCACGTGGCCTTTAGCTACCCCACCCGGCCCGACATAGCGGTGCTCCAGGACATTAATTTTCACATCGCGGCGGGCGAGAAAATTGCCCTCGTCGGCCCCAGTGGCGCGGGCAAAAGCACCATTGCCGGCCTGCTGATGCAGTTCTACCCGCTCAGCGGCGGCCGCATCCTCGTGGACGGGCACAACGTGCAGGACTACGACCTCACGGCGCTGCGCCGCCACATCGGCATCGTGCCGCAAGAAACGCTGCTCTTCGGCGGCACCATTCGCGAGAACATCGCCTACGGCAAGCCCGGTGCTTCCGACGGCGAAATCATCGAAGCCGCCGAGCGCGCCAACGCCTGGCAGTTCATCCAGGCCTTCCCCGAGGCGCTCGACACCGTAGTGGGTGACCGCGGCATCAAGCTCTCGGGCGGGCAGCGCCAGCGCGTGGCCATTGCCCGCGCCATCCTGAAAAACCCCGCCATCCTTATTCTGGACGAAGCCACGTCCTCCCTCGACAGCGAAAGCGAAAAGCTTGTGCAGGGCGCGCTGGATGAGTTGATGCAGCATCGCACCAGCTTAATTATTGCGCACCGCCTCTCGACCATTCGGAAAGTCGATAAGATATTGGTGATTGACGGCGGCCGCATCGTAGAAGCCGGTTCGCACGAGGAGCTGAGCGAGCGCGAAGGCGGCCTGTATGCGAACCTGCTGCGGTTGCAGTTTGAGCTGACGTAGAAAAATTATACGTTTGAGCACTATGCGTACTGAGTTAAACTTTAGACTATTTCTATTCTTGACCGATGCCACATTTATTGTAGCAGCTATTTTACTATCTGGAGAGCCGAAGCCATTCGTTCATAAGAACATTTCTATACTGATTATGGATGTAATTTATACGATTGTGGTTTTGGGTATGGTTCCTTTGCTATGTGCGTTGTCACTAGGTGGGTTTGGCAATCGGGCGTTTAGCAGAATGAAAGAAGGTTCAGCAGGCTTTAACACTTACGCTCTGATTCTTTTACTATTGCTACTGAACACCTACTTTACAAACCTATTTCTTTCGCATGACTTTTCTATTTTCGGAAATTACGTTGGCCTTAAGTATGTGCATTTTATTTTAGTGGCTTTGTTAACTCTGTTTGTGTATCGATATCAGATTTTCAACAATACCTCTTGCACCCTATTTGCAAACAAATAAGGCATCGCGTACTGACGTGCATCATATTGCCATGAGACAAAACCCGCGCCCCCAGCGCGGGTTTCGTACTTTTGGGCCCACAACAACCCATCCATTCTCTCCCTTACTGATGAGCAAGCATTTGCTGAAATTCTCCGCTGCTTTGGCCACGGCCGTCACGTTGGCTGCCGCTCCGGCTGCCGAAGCCCAAATCAACACGCCCCAGCCCAGCCCCAAAAGCACTGTAATGCAGCGCGTGGGCCTCACGGACGTTACCATTGTGTACTCGCGCCCCGGCTTGAAAGGACGCGCCGCGTTTGGCGAAAAATCCCCGCTCGCCCCCCTGGGCAAGCGCTGGCGCACGGGTGCCAACGCCACCACCAGCATCAAGTTTTCGGACGATGTGACGATTGAGGGCAAGAAAGTGCCCGCCGGCGAATACGGCATCTACACCATCCCGAACAAAACCGAGTGGCTGGTGGTGCTCAACAAAAGCACCAAGCAAGGCGCCGACGTGGACGGCTTCAAGGACGACCAGGACGTGGCCCGCTTCAGCATCAAGCCCTACAAAGTGGGCAGCAAGGTGGAAACCTTCACCATCAGCTTCACCGACCTCACCCCCGCCACCGCCAACGTGGCGATGGAGTGGGAAACGGTGGGCGCCAAGTTCAAAATCACGGCCGACGTGGACAGCAAGGTGATGGCCCAGATTGACGAGAAAATCACCAAAAACGCCAACCCTTCGGCCGGCGACCTGGCCGCCGCCGCCGTGTACTACGCCGACAACAACAAGGACATGAAGCAAGCCGTGGCCTGGATGGAAAAAGCCAACGCCACCGACGCCAAGTTCTGGAACCTGCATTCGGAAGCCAAAATGCGCCTCAAAATGAAGGACTACGCCGGCGCCGTGAAAGCCGCCGAAGCTTCCAAAAAAGGCGCTTTGGCCGCTACGCCCGCCAACGGCGACTACGTAAAAATGAACGAAGAGCTGATTGCCACCGCCAAGAAGGGCGGCAAATAGAACGTAGTTAAAAGTTGAGAGTTAAAAGGGAAAAGGCCCGCTAGAATCGTCTAGCGGGCCTTTTCCCTTTTAACTCCCCTTATCGGCGGCCCTGCAGAATCAGCAGACGCTTCACGTTATCGGCTTCGATTTCATCGGGCCGGGCGGCTAGGATGCGCTTGATGGATTTGCCGGAGCGTCCCCCAAAAACGGCCACCGCCATGCCGGCGGCGCGGGCCTGCGCCGTTTGGGCGGGGGTGACGCGGGCGGCATTCAACACCACGGCGTGCGCTTTTTCGGCTTGGGCGAGGCGGAGGCCGGCGGCAAACTCATCGGAAGCTATTTCCAAGCCGACGGCTACCCCGGGCAGGAACGAGCGCGCTTGGCGGACGGTGCTGGCGTCCTGGGTCACCAGCAGCACGTTCGCTACCGCGACGCGGTAACGGCGCAGCGCAACGGCAATTTGGCGCAGCAGCGCGGGGGTGCGCCTGGGCTGGCCGGGGGCCAGGCAAGGGTCGTCTTCGTGCAGGTCGAGGTGGAGGCGCGGGAAGGCGGGGCGGCGGCTGAGGCGGGCCAACAGGGTGTCGAAGGTGATGGGCCGCTCGCGCTGGAGCCAGTCGTAGGGCCAGCCGCCGCGGTAGCGCAGCTGCGTAAGCTCGGCCGCCGGGTGCTGGCTGATGCAGCCCGCGCCAGTACTCATGTTTTCGAGTGTTGGGTCGTGGTAGAGCATCACCACGCTGTCTTGGCTCAGTTGCAGGTCGATTTCGACACCGTCGGCGCCAAGGTCGAGGGCGTGCTGCACGCCGCGCCAGCTGCTGGGCGGGCGGAAGTTGAACGGGTTTATGGGCGTGAAGAAGCCGGAGCCGGCATGGCCCAGCACGACTAGCTTGGCTGCGGGCGGGGGCACGGCTTGGCCCAACAGCGTGAAACCGACCAGCCACACCAAGCCCACCGTGAATAAAAAGGATTGCCGCATAAAAGCCGGCGCCGAAAGCTGCGCCGCAAACACCTCAACGGCGCCAGCCCGACATGGTTAGGCACAAGCTGCTTCTACTTGGCGGCGTAGGCAGGAGCCAGTTGCCGGTGCTGGCGGGGCCAGCAACCCAAACAAAAAGGTGAAGGCGGCCACCAACCAAACCGAAAACCACACGTCGGACAAGTAGTGCACGCCGAGCACCAGCCGCCCGAGGGCTACGAAACCCGGCAGCACCAGCAGCGGCACCCGGTAGCGTGGAAAGGCCACCGCCACGGGGAGAAAAAGACTAAAATAAATGGCGGTGTGCGTGGAAGGGAAAGAGTCATTGCTCGGGTCCA
>DASVTG010000181.1:0-2120 GCA_036387695.1 Hymenobacter sp.
ACCAGGCCGGGCAGCCGCTCACCAACCAAACCTTTGCCGGCCGGGCCTACGTGGCCGATTTCTTCTTTGCCACCTGCCCCGGCATCTGCCCCAAAATGCAGGGCGAGCTGCTGAAAGTGTACCACCAGTTTGAGAAAGACCCGCGCGTGGTGTTCCTCTCCCACACCATCGACCCGGCCCACGACAGCATTCCGGTGCTGCGCGACTACGCCGAGCGCCTGGGCATGGGCGGGGCGCGCAACTGGTACTTCGCGACCACCGGCGCCCACGGCGAGCCCACCGCCCGTGACACCGTGTTTCAGCTGGCCCGCGCGTACTTCACCGCCGCCGAACCCGACAAAGCCGCGCCCGGCGGCTTCGCCCACAACGGCACCTTCGCCCTCGTAGACGACCAGGGCCACATCCGGGGCCTCTACGACAGCCTCAACGCCAAAGAGGTGGAGCGGCTGATGGCGGAACTGCCCACGCTGCTGGCCGAAATTGACACCCGCAAACCTGGCGTGGCCCGCCGGTAGATGCCCGCCCGGTTTCGCCTCCTACTTGCGGGAGCTGTGGCGCTTGCGGTTACGCTGCCGGGCTGCTTCAGCAACAACCGCCACCAGGGCGAGCGGCTGTACGTGCAGCACTGCGCCAGCTGCCACGGCGAGCAGGGCCAGGGCCTGGCGCGCCTGATTCCGCCCTTGGCCGGCGCCGACTACCTCGCCCAGCACCGCGCCGAGCTGGCCTGCCTGTTGCGCAACGGCCAAAAAGGCCCCATTGTGGTGAACGGCATTAGCTACAACAACGTGATGCCCGGCGAGAAAGGCCTCAGCCCCGCCCAACTCACCAACTTGCTCAACTACATCGAGAACCACTGGGGCAACAAAGCGCCGCCGCGCACCATCCGAGAGGTTCAGCAGCAGCTGGATGCCTGTCGGTAGATGGCCTGACGGCGTCGTTGGTTTCGTTCACGCCGGGTTCTGGTGGAGACGCGACGCTTGGCTGCGCCGACCTACGGTTCGCGTCTCGGCGGCTGCACTAGCGAAAGATTCTTTGCTGGCGCGGACGCCGAGACGCAAAGTGTCGCATCTCGACAATGGGCATATGGCCTTTTAAACCGTAGCAGTACCCGTTTTCCGCCGTAGATTGCGCTTCCAACTCACTCGCATTCTTCTCCGCTATGGGCCTGTTTGATTTTCTGAAAAATAAACCCGCCGACACCCCGGCTACCCCCACTCCCGCCTCCACGCCCCCGGCCGCCCCCACCGAAAAACCGGCGGGCGGCCCCCGCTACCAGGGCTCCAAATTTGTGGCTCCCGTGGAGCCCGTGGCGCCGGTTCCAAACTTCCAGATTCCGGAGCCGGAGCCGTTTCCCTTCGAGCCGGAGAACGTGCTGGAGCAGCTTTTGCTGCTGGCCGCAACCGACGAAAACGCCCGGCCGCCTTTTTACCAAGCCCTGCTGCAGGAAGAAATTTTGATGATTCTGGCCCCCATGGAAGGCATTGCCGAAGGCGAAGTGGTGCTGACCGAAGGACAGGAAATTCAACTTCAGGTCTTGGCCGATGGCAAGCTGCCCATTTTCTCGTCGGTGCCCCGCCTCACGGATGGCGGCGTGGACAATGGCCCCGTGAGCTACGTGCGCCTGCCGGGCCATGCGTTTTTCAGCATGGTGCAAGGCCAGGACTGCGTGCTGAACCCCTTCTCGCCGGCTGGCAAGCTGCTGCCCAAAGACGAGCTGGCGGCCTTGTTGGCCGGGCAGCTCACCGGCCCGCTTTCGCCCGCGGGCGGCGATGCGCAGGTGATGCTCAGCGAGCCGGCCGATTACCCCACCGCCGTGGCCGACGCCATCAAAGCGTGGGCCGCCACCCAGCCCCACATCGAAGCCGCGTACCTGGCCCAAATGCAGCTGGCTGACAACCCCGACGTGCCCCGCCTGCTCCTGGCCTTCGAAAGCAACAACCCCGACCCCAGCTTCATGCAGGAGCTCGGCCCCGTGCTGCAAGGCCAAACCAATGCCTACCAGTTTGTGGATTTGATGCTGCTGGACGTGAACTCAGACGAAGGCGTGAACCCGTATTTCCGGCAGGTAGAGCCGTTTTACCGGACGCGCTAAACGGTTTATTTTACACCGCAGAAGACGC
>DASVTG010000182.1:0-4216 GCA_036387695.1 Hymenobacter sp.
ACACGGCCCATCGAAAGGCCTGCCAACAACCGGTCGGACGCTTAGGGCGTCGGACCGGCGCGCGTACACTCCCGCCGCACTTTCTACCTAAAAGCGGCCGGCCCGACTTTTTGCCGTCGGCCCGCCTGCAGTTGCAGCTCTATGGTCTTAGTGCCGTACCTAACCTTTGTGGGCCCACCCGCAGCACTGCGAAGGGTGGCGGAAACCAGCTGGCCATTGTCCCAGGCAAGGTCCACCTCGCAGCCCCCGCGGGCCCGCAGGCCGGTTACGCGCCCCCGGTTCCAGGCGGTGGGCAGGGCGGGGAGCAGCTCCACGGCGCCGTCCTGGCTTTGCAGCAGCATCTCGCTCATGCCGGCGGCGCCCCCAAAGTTGCCGTCAATCTGGAAGGGCGGGTGCGCGCAGAACAAGTTGGCGTAGGTGCCGCCGCCGCCGCTGTACTGGGTGTTTTCCTGGCCCGTGAGGTGCAGCAGGCTGCGCAGTAGCCGGTAGGCGTGGTCGCCGTCGTGCAGGCGGGCCCAGAAATTTATTTTCCAGGCAATGCTCCAGCCGGTGCCCGCGTCGCCGCGCAGCTCCAGCGTCTTGCGGGCGGCGGCGGCCAGCGCGGGCGTGGCCAGGGGCGAAATCTGGCGGCCGGGGTGCAGCCCGAACAGGTGCGACACGTGCCGGTGCTGGGGCTCGGCGTCGGCCCAGTCCTTGTACCACTCCTGCAAATTGCCCTTTTTGCCCACGCGAAAGGGGAAAAGCTTGGCCTGCTTTTGTTGCAGCAGCTGCCGAAAATCCGCGTCCACGCCCAGAATCTCCGAAGCCTCTATCACGTTGGCAAACAGGTCGCGGATGATGGACATGTCCATGGTCGAAGCCATCGAGATGCTGCCTTGCTGGCCTTTGTCGGTGATAAAAACGTTCTCCGGCGACGACGACGGGGCCGTGACCAGCCAGCCGTCCGGGTCGGACACCAGGTAGTCGAGGCAAAACTCAGCCGCGCCCTTCATCAGCGGGTAGGCGGTGGTGCGCAGGTAGGCGGCGTCGCCCGTGAAGCGGTAGTGCTCAAACAGGTGCTGGCTTAGCCAGGGGCTGCCCATGTTCCAGTTGGCCCAGGTGGGGGCGCCCTTGCCCAAGTCGCCCACCGGGTTGGAAGTCGCCCAGATGTCGGAGTTGTGGTGCACGGCCCAGCCGCGGGCCCCGTAGTAGTGGGCCGCCGTGGCGCGGCCCGTCGCGGCGGTGTGTTCAATCAACTCCAGAAACGGCGCGTGCATCTCGCTCAGGTTGGCGGGCTCGGCCAGCCAGTAGTTCATTTGCGCGGTGATGTTGGTGGTGTAGTTGCTGCTCCACGGCGGCCGCGTGCTGTTGTTCCAGAGGCCTTGCAGGTTGGCCGGCAGCCCGCCCGGCCGCGAGCTGGAAATGAGCAGGTAGCGGCCGTACTGAAAATACAGCGCCTCCAGGGCCGGGTCCGCGCCGCCGTCGGCGTAGCGCTTCAGCCGGTCCAGGGTCGAGAGGCGGGGCATGGGCTCCGTGCCCAGCGCGAGGCTCACCCGGTTGAAATACCGCTGGTAATCCTGCACGTGGCGTTTGCGCAGCTGGGCGAAAGACTGGGCCCACGCCGCGGTCAGGTAGGCCCGGGCCAGCTGGTCTTCGTCTTTGCCGGCCTGGTCGGGGCATTTGTCGTACCCGTTGAAGCTGGTGGCCGCCGAAAGGTACAGCAGCACGTCGGTGGCGTGGCGCACGTGCAGGCCGGTGGCGTCGGTGGTCACGGTGCCGCCCGTGGTTTTGGCTTTCAGCCGCAGCTCGTAGCGCATGCCCCGGCAGGAGCCGGGCGGGGCATAAACAATGGGCTCCGCGTTGTACCCCACGTAGCTGGGGTCGGCGTGGGCGGGGGCCTTGCCGCGCATCACCAGCTCGGTGGCGCTGCCGGCGTCCACGGCAACCTGCAGCTGGCTTTTCAGGCGGGCGTCGAACGTGAGGCCGCCCTTTTTGCTGCTTTTGAGGTGCACCAGGATTACCTGGTCGGGCGCGGAGGCCAGCACCTCCCGGCTGTAGCGGACTTTGCCGACGGTGAAGCGGGTGCTTGCCGTGGCGTCCGCCAGGTTCAGGTCGCGGGAGTATTCGGTGGCGGCCCCGGCAAAGATTTGGTTGATGACCAGGTCGGCCAGCGGCATGTAGGCTTCGGTGTACAGCCCCTGCATGCGGTGGCACAGGTCTTCCGCCTTCTTGTAGTCTTCCTGAAACAGCGCTTGCCGAATCTGGGGCAGGTAGCTGGCCGCCGTTGGGTTCGGATTGAGGTTGGCCGGCCCGCCCGACCACAGGCTGCTCTCGTTCAACGAAATCAATTCTTCGTTGGTCCGCCCAAACACCATGGCCCCGAGGCGCCCGTTGCCCACCGGCAAGGCATCGGTCCAGGTGGCGGCCGGCGCCGCATACCACAGGCGAAGGGGTTGCTGCGCCCGGCCCGCCAGGCCCGCGGCAACCACCAAAAGCGGCGTGAGCAGCAGTTTACGGAACAACGGCTTTTTCATCAGGCAACCAGTAAGGTGAGCAGGGACGCAAATAAACACCCGCAAAACCTGGAAGCAGCACGTTGGCAGTCTCCTTGAAAAGATAGTTTTTCGCAAAGCCTTGCGAACTTCATTTGATTCGGACCCGGCCGATGCACCACCAAATCAGCTGTTCAGGCAAAGCGTGCCGGCCCGGTTGAAAAACACAATGCGCTTACCCCAGCTGCTCCTGAAACGCCGCCAGAAACTGCCCCACGTGGTAGCCATCGGCCAGCCCGTGGTGCACGTTGACGGACACCGGCAGGAGCGTGGCCGCGCCTTCCGTGTAGAGTTGACCCACCGAAATCTTGGGGCAGCTGTCGGGGTGGCGGAAGCTGCGGGCGTGGCTCAGGCCCGTGAAGCGCACCCACGGCAGGGCCGAGAAGTGGATGACGTCGGGCCGGCTGGTCTGCTCGCTCAGGCGCAGGCCCTCACTGGCTTGCACCGCCGCGATTTCGGCTTTGGCCGTCGGCAGAAAATCCGCCAGCTCGTCGTGGTGCTCGATAAAAGAAAACCCAAACGTGTTATCGGGCCGGCCAATCGTAGCCGAGGCGTGGATGCGGTCGTAACAGTACACCTGTCCGCCCTCGATGCGGTAGCGAAAAGCCTCCACCTGGTTCACTGCCCGCAAGGCCGCGTGCAGGTAATACAGGAAAAACGGCACGCCGAGCCGCTGGGCTTCGGCCAGGGCGCGGGTGCCGTCAACGGTGGCCACCAGGCCAAAAAAAGGCTCCTCAAACGCGGAGAAGAAGGCAAAATGCTCGCGCCGGTTCCAGCTGGCCAGGTCAAGTAGGTGCTTCATGGGCCGGCAAAGGTCGGCAAGGTTTGCTCCGCCTGCCACCGAGCTCACGTAAGAATCAGCCAAATAGGTGCGTCTGTGCCGTGAGCTTCTTGGTTACTTAGAAGTAAGAGACTGCTTCACGAACACCAGCCAATTCGACTGCCTGGCTGTTTCCGTGCGTCGGTTGCCCAGTTTGACTACTCGGCTGCCCCTCTTGTACCAACCTTCGTCCCAGTCGCCCATGTCCAGATACAAGGCGTTGCGGGCCCCGAGCTCAATCAGGTCGTCGGCGAATTGCTTCATGGTGACGTTGTCGGAAATACTCTCAACCACCGCGAACCGGCGGCCGGTAAATTCTACCAAGGCCCGCCGCTGAAACACGCTGCCTCCGCCGGGGCGCTGGTTTTTGCCCTCACATACCAGAAGCTCCTGCAACAACAAGGTGCCTTGGTGATGCCGAATATTTTCCAGCTCTGAGCTGGACGGCGACTGGCCTTTGGGAATTTTGGTGATGGTGAGGGAGTCGCTAACTATGGTGAGCACCCCATCCAGAAAACCTACTGTAGCCTTTGCTTGCAGCGTATTGCCATTGCACAACAGCAAGTCCACTGGCTGGTCGGTGTCCAAATCGGTGTACGCTGCGGCTACGCTCAATTGGTACTGGCTGTCGGCCGCGTCTGGGCGTTTGTCCAGCAGTTGAATGGAAAGATTTTGGGGATGAAACAGTGAATACTGGTTGCCATTCGCAGTTGTCCGTCCTTCAAGACGCACTTCCTGAGTTGCGTTGGAGCTACAAGCAAAAAGACCGGTTAGCAAATAAATCAGGACAACGTACTTCGATTGGTTCATAGGATTATTAGCGCGGCGGGTTAAGCTTCCAAACCGGGTTTACGTCGGAAAATTG
>DASVTG010000183.1:0-3554 GCA_036387695.1 Hymenobacter sp.
GGCTTCTGGCTGCGCGGGGTAGCTGGCGCGGGCGGGCGGTTTTCAAAGTAGCCGCCCGCCACGCCGGCCCCCACCGCCACGGCGGGCCCAGTGGCGGTCTCGAGCACAACGTCGTCGAGGTTTAGCCGGTTGTTGGGCCCGCTGGTTTTGCGGATTTCGAGGCGAATGGGCTGGGTGGCCACGCCCGCAAAAACGTGCGGCACCAGCTTCGGGCCACTCGTGACCACGGGCTGGCCGGTGCGGGCATACGTGCGGCCGCCGTCGCGGCTCAGCCACAGCTCCCAGGTACTGGGCCCGTCGGTGCCATAGGCCGCGGCGCTGATGCGAATTTGGCGCACGCCGGCCGCAGCATCGAACCGCATGCTCAGGCGGCCCAGGCTGCGGAGCCGGGCGGCGCGCTCGCCGGATTTGTGGTCCTGCGGGCTGCTGCCGATGAGGCCGTCTTGGAAGTGCCAGGCACCGGTGGCCAGCGGCTCGTCGGCTTCTTCGTAAGCCCCTTTGCTGCCGGCTTCAAAGGTTTCGGGAAAGGACGCCGGGGCTGGCGCTTGGCGGGCAGTTGAAGGTTGGCGGGCCGGAACCGAAGCGGCAGTTTCCCCCGACTGCTGCGAACAAGCCAGCAGCCCGAAGGCACCGACGATAAAATAAGCAGATGCGTGCATGGGGCGAAGATATGCGGCCCGGTGCGCTGCCAACTCAAGTACCGTCAACAAATACCGCCGGTGCTTAGCTTCGCCCCGTAATCCTATTCCTCAACCTTTCAGTTTATCGCCTTTATGGAAGAAAACCACTTTACGCCTGAGCCTCGGCAAATTCAACTCTCCGCCGAGGAAGCTGCCGACATTCAATCCCGCTTTTTTGCGCAAGTGTACGGCTGGATGGCCGCGGGCCTGGGGCTGACGGGCGGCGTGGCCCTGTTCGCCTCGTCCTCGCCGGCGCTGATGGAATTTGTGTTTGGCACCCGCTTCGTGTTCCTCGGGTTAATCATCGCCGAACTCGTGCTGGTTGGGTTTCTGTCGGCCCGCGTGTTCGATTGGAGCTTGGGCCAGGTGCAGTCCGCTTTCGTGGGCTACGCGCTGCTGAATGGCGTCACGCTGAGCTGCATCTTTTTGGCCTACACATCGGCTTCCATTGCCTCCACGTTTTTCGTCACGGCCGGCACTTTTGGGGTGATGAGCCTCTACGGCTACTTCACCAAGCAAGACCTTTCCGGCTGGGGCAAGCTCCTGAGCATGGCCCTCATCGGCCTCGTCATTGCCATGGTGGTGAATATGTTCTGGGGCAACTCGACGTTGGAAATCATCACTTCATTCATCGGCGTGCTGCTGTTTGTGGCGCTCACGGCCTACGACACGCAGAAGCTGAAGCAGCTGGCGCTGCTGGAAGTGACCGAAGGGGAGGAGATGAGCAACAAGGCTTCCATCCTCGGAGCCCTCACGCTGTATCTTGATTTCATCAACCTTTTCCTGTTCTTGCTGCGCTTGTTTGGTCGTCGCCGCTAGGTTATTTGGTTAATAAGAAAGCCCGCTGGTATTGTCTACCAGCGGGCTTTCTTGTGTAAGGCTATTCGGGTAAGAACGACTGTAGAGACGCGACACTTCGCGTCTCCGGGGCTGCATCAGAGAACGATTTGCTACCGGCGCGGTCCCGGATACGCGAGGTGTCGCGTCTCTACAGTCGTTCAATGCTAGCGCGGTTTCACTATCAATCAATGTACGTAATCGGCCTCATTGGACCTCACCCCTGCCGGGCACGCCGTGTACACGGTTTGTGAAACCGCCGTAACGCTTTACGAGCTGCACGACAGCGTGGCGCAGCCCGGCATGTCCCAGGCCCAATCGGGCCGTTTGGCGGCAAATTCTTCGTGTTCGGGTTGCTCGGCGTAGGGCGTTTTCAGGGCCTCCATCAGCCGGTGCAAATACGTCAGGTCGCCTTTCTCGGCGGCGGCGATGGCGTTTTGCGCGAGGTAGTTGCGCAGTACGTATTTCGGATTGGCGCTGAGCATGGAAGCCTTGATGGCTTCCGGCGCGGCGGTTTCCTGGCGGAGGCGAGCCAGGTAGCCCGGCAGCCACGCAAGCAGCAGGCTATAAGCGGGGTTGGGCAGGGGCACGTAGGCGGCCGCTGCCAGTAGCTGGTGGCACTGCGCCTCTTCGTTTTCGGGCGCTGCCATCAGGGCCGGGGCGGTGTGCGACAGCTGCCGGAAGAAAACGGTCATGTCAACTTCGGCCTCGGCCAGGGCTTCGAGCAAACCGTTGAGCAGCTGCCGGTCCTGGTCGTCGTTTTGCGCGGTGAGGCCGAGCTTGCGCAGCATCAGGGCGTGGCGGGTGGCGGCCAGCGTTTCGGTGTAGCGGTCGAAGCCGGCGCGCAGGTCGTCGGGCTTCTCCACCAGCAGCGAAAGGGCTTCGGCCAGGCGGGCCAGGTTCCAAAGCGCCACCTGGGGCTGCTGGCCAAAGGCGTAGCGGCGGTGGCCAAAGTCGGTGGTGTTGGGCGTCCAGCCGGGGTCGTAGGGCTCCAGCCAGCCGTAGGGGCCGTAGTCAATGGTAAGGCCGAGGATGGACATGTTGTCGGTGTTCATCACGCCGTGCACGAAGCCCACGGCCATCCAGTGCGACACCATCACGGCCGTGCGCCGGCAGATTTCCTCGTACCAGCGCAGGTACACCGCCGGCGAGGGCTCGCCCAGCTCGGGGTAGAAGTGGCGGATGGTGTAGTCGGCCAGGGCCCGCAAGTTGTTCATCTCGCCCGCCGCGGCCATCATCTGAAAGTTGCCAAAGCGGATAAACGTGGGCGCGACGCGGGCCACAATGGCGCCGGGCTCGGGCCGCTGGTTGCCGTTGTAAAACATGTCGCGCACCACCAAATCGCCGGTGCCCACCAGGCTCAGGGCGCGGGTGGTGGGCACGCCCAAGTGGTGCATGGCTTCGCTGCACATAAACTCGCGCAACGAGGAGCGCAGCACGGCCCGGCCGTCGGCCCGGCGGGAGTAGGGCGTGGGGCCGGCGCCTTTGAGCTGCAGCTCCCAGGTGCGGCCGTCGGGGGCGGTGAGCTCGCCCAGCGAAATGGCGCGGCCGTCGCCAAGCTGCCCGGCCCAGTTGCCAAACTGGTGGCCGGCGTAGCGGGCGGCAAAGGGCTTCATGCCGTCGAGGAGGCGGTTGCCGGCCAGCGCGTCCACGGCGGGGCCGCGCTCCGCGGGCTTTTCGAGGCCAAGGGTGGCGGCGAGGTCGTCGGACCAGGCCAGCAGGTGCGGGTCGGCCACGGGCGTGGGCTTCACGCGGGAGTAGGTGTAGCCCGGCACCTGGCGCGAGCCGGTGTTGGGGTTGTCTTCGCCGCGCAGCTCCTCCACAAAGGAGTTGGTGAAAGCGGCTTGTTCTAGTTGCTGGGTGGGCATCGGAATGCGAAAGGAAAGGCAAGTTCTGAGCGGAATTGCTACCCCGAACAAACGATAATCAGGCGGGCAAGTTCACGCGCAATGGCGGCGCACTGGCTTGGGTGCTGTAACGCAGTAGCGCGAACTTTGTAGTTCGCGTCCCCGAACGACTTTAATGGCGCGGGGACGC
>DASVTG010000184.1:0-4559 GCA_036387695.1 Hymenobacter sp.
CGAATACGCTCTTCCGAGGTTTGGGGTGTGATGAGGAACACGGCTTTCAAACCGTGCTTTTTGAAGATGGGCTGGTACGTTTCCTCGTACTCATCCAGCGGCAAGTCGGGCAGAATCAAGCCGTCCACGCCCACCGCGGCGGCTTGGCGGCAGAAATCTTCCACGCCAAACTGCATCACCGGGTTGAGGTAGCCCATGAGCAGCACCGGCGTTTCGGGCACGGCGGCGCGCAGGCCCTGCAGCTGCGAGAACAGCACCGGCAGGTTCATGCCATTGGCCAGGGCCACGGTGCTGCTTCCCTGAATAACCGGGCCGTCGGCCAGCGGGTCGGAAAACGGCATGCCGATTTCGAGGATGTCGGCGCCGGCGTTTACCAGGGCCTGGGCCAGCGGCACGGTGTCGTGCAGCGACGGATACCCCGCCGTGAAGTACATGTTGAGCAGGTTTTGCTTGCTCGCGAAGGCTTGTTTTATTCGGTCGTTCATGGGATTTTTTCTCGCTGAGGTCCGCTGAGGTAAAACGCGGAGGTTCGCGGAGGTCGTTAACTGCGGGGCTCAGCGAGAAATAATTAAGTGAGTTTGTCCATGTGCTTGAGGTAAGTCTCCAGGTCCTTGTCGCCGCGGCCGGAGAGGTTTACCACCACCACGTCGTCCGGACCCGCGCCGAGTTGCCCGAGCGCGGCCAGCGCATGCGCCGTTTCCAAGGCGGGAATAATGCCTTCGAGGCGGCTCAGTTCGCTCACTGCGGCCAGCGCATCATCATCGGTAATCGACACAAACTCGGCTCGGCCCGAGGTGCCCAAGTGTGCATGCAGCGGCCCAATGCCGGGGTAGTCCAGGCCCGCGCTCAGCGAATACGGCTCCGTAATCTGGCCGTGCTCGTCCTGCATGAGCAGCGTGCGGCTGCCGTGGATGATGCCCGGCGTGCCCAGCACCGACGTGGCCGCCGAATGCCCGGAATGGATGCCGTGGCCCGCCGCTTCCACCGCAATGAGGCGCACGGAAGGCTCGTCCAGGAAATGGTAGAACGCGCCCGCGGCATTCGACCCGCCGCCCACGCAAGCCACCACGAAATTAGGCAGCTCGGTGCCCGTTTTTTCCAGCAATTGCGCCCGCATTTCTTCGCTGATAACGGCCTGCAGCCGCGCCACTAAATCGGGGTAAGGGTGCGGGCCCACCACCGAACCGATGATGTAGTGCGTGTCCACGGGATTGGCAATCCAGTCGCGAATGGCCTCGTTGGTGGCGTCTTTCAGGGTTTGGCTGCCGCTGGTGACGCGGCGCACTTCAGCTCCGAGCAGGCGCATGCGGGCCACGTTGGGGGCCTGGCGCTCGATGTCCGTCGCGCCCATGTACACCACGCAGGGCAGGCCCATCAGGGCGCACACGGTGGCGGTGGCCACGCCGTGCTGCCCGGCGCCGGTTTCGGCAATGATGCGCTTCTTGCCCAGCCGCTGCGCCAGCAGAATCTGCCCCACCGTGTTGTTGATTTTGTGGGCGCCGGTGTGGCAGAGGTCCTCCCGCTTGAGAAACACGCGCGTGCCGTACTTCTCCGAGAGTCGCTTGGCCTCAAAAAGCGGCGTGGGCCGGCCCACGTAATCGCGCAGCAAGTGCTGAAGGTCAATCTGAAAGTCCGGGTCTGCCAGAATTTCCAGGTAGCGGGTGCGCAGCTCTTCCACGTTTGGGTAGAGCATTTCGGGCACGAAAGCACCGCCGAATTCACCGTAGTAGCCGCGGGCCGTGGGTTGCTGATAAGAGGTTGTCATTTGCTTTTAATTTTTAATTCAGACCGTCATGAATCAGAACCGTCAAGCTTGGGCTGCGCTCAGCATAACGGTTCTCTTGATTTATTTCGCCACATCCGGTCGCAGAGCGGCCAGCATCTGCCCTACCCGGCGGGCATCTTTCACGCCCGGCGCCGTTTCAAAGCCGCTGTTCAGGTCCACGCCAACCAAGCCGGGCAAGCGCAGTTCGGCCAGCTCGGCCGCGTGTTCCAAGCCCAACCCACCGGCCAAAAAGTAGGGAACCGGCAGGTTGTAGTCAGACAACAAACTCCAGTCGAAAATGGCCCCGTTGCCGCCCGGCGCCGCGCCTTTTGTGTCGAAGAGAAAGAAGTCGCAATGCGGCACGTAAGGCGGTAGCGCCGCAAAATCAACGGCTTGCCCCACCGCGAAGGCTTTCATCACCAGCAGGCCGGCTTGGTTGAGCTCAGCGCATTGGTCCGGGGTTTCCTGCCCGTGCAATTGAACCGCACTCAGGCCAAATCGCTCGGCAGTGGCCAAGATGTTGTCGGTTTTCTCGTTAACGAACACCCCCACCCGCCAGATGTTCGGCGGCAGGTTTCTAACGCGGGCCGGGGCCAACGCCTCGCCCACAAAGCGGGGCGAAGCCGGCGCGAAAATGAAGCCCAGAAAATCGGGGGCTTTCGCCGCCACTTCGGCCAAGGCAGTCGCATCGCGCATGCCGCACACCTTCACCAGCAAACGCGAGGGCCGCACGAGCTGGCCATATGCCGGCACCTGCGCGCCCGCGCCAGGCAGGCAGGCAGCTTGAACAACGGCAGCGGAAAGGTGACGAGGCGTCTTCATGAAAAGCTAGGCTACGGCGGCCGTTAACTTGGTTGAAGCGTTGATTTCCTGCACCAAAGCGGCACAGGCGCGCTCGGGGCGGGCGTGGCGCACGAAGGCCTCGCCGAGCAGAAAGCCTTGGTAACCGGCTTCGCGCAGCTGAATGATGGCCGCGGCGTTGGAGATACCGCTTTCCGACACCTTTACGAACTCGCCGGGGATGGCCGCCGCAAGCTCCAGGGAAGTGTCCAGGCTCAGGCTGAAGTCATGAAGGTTGCGGTTGTTGACCCCTATTAAATCCACGGCGTCGGCGGTTGCCGAGCGGGATAATTCTTCGGCGTCGTGTACTTCAAGCAGCACCTCCAGGCCCAACGAGCGCGCCAGGCCACCCAGCGCCGTGATTTCGGCCGGCGTGAGCACGGCGGCGATGAGCAGCACGGCGTCGGCCCCGATGCTCTTGGCTTCCAGAATCTGGTACTCGTCCACCACAAAATCCTTGCGCAGGATGGGGCAGAAATTGAAGCGGCGGGCCGTGGTTAAGTCCTCGTTTTTGCCGCCGAAAAATTCGGCATCCGTGAGAATGGACAGCGCGGCCGCCCCAGCCTGCATGTAGCCCAGCGTGGTGCGCTCCACGGGCGCGTACTGGTTAATCCAGCCCTTGGAAGGCGACTTGCGCTTGAACTCGGCAATGAGGCCGCTGCTGCCTTCGCGGCGCAGGTACTGGCGCAGCGACAAGGGCTTTGACCGGAAATACAGGCTGCTTTCGAGGAGCTTCACGGGCACCAGCTCGCGGCGAGTGGCCACCTCCTTTTGCTTGTGCGCGACGATGGTTTGCAGAATCGTGGACATCTTTTTTTAATTAGTAATTAAGAATTGGTAATTAATAATTATGATTTAGCAGCTCAATATTTTGACAAATTATTAATTGCTACTTCTTAATTACTAATTAATCGAAAGCATGGTGGCAAAGGCGCGTTTGGCGGCACCAGAATCCAAGGATTCCCGGCTTTGGACCAGCGCGGTTTCCCAGGCCAGGCCGGGCCGGGCGCACTGCAAAGCCAGCGCGGCGTTGGCCGTTACCACGTTGCGTTGGGCGGGCGTGCTGCGGCCTTCCAGCACCTCCCGAAACAGCTCCGCGGCGGCGGCCACGGTGCTGCCACCGGCCAGGTCGTCGGCGGCGCAAGTGGCCAGGCCCAGCGTTTCGGCGGTCAAGAGCCGTTCGCCTTCGAAGGAAGAAACCACTTTGGCCGGGCCGGTGAGGGCCAGTTCGTCGTAGCCATCCAAGGCGTGTACCACGGCGTAGCGGGTGCCGGTGGGCTGCATGAGGTAGTGGTAGAGGCGCTGCAGCTCCAGGCTGAACACGCCCAGCAACTGGGCATTGGGCCGGGCCGGGTTCACCAGCGGGCCGAGGATGTTGAAGAAGGTGCGCAAACCCAGCTCGCGGCGAATGGGCCCGGCGTGGCGCATGGCCGGGTGAAAGGCCGGCGCATGCAAAAAGCAGATGCCGGCCCGGTCCAGCTGCCGCCGCAACTGGTCGGAGCTGGCCTCGAAATCGTACCCAAAATGCGCCAGCACGTTGGAAGCGCCCGACACCGACGAAACCCCAAAATTGCCGTGCTTGGCCACCTGCGCGCCGGCCCCGGCCACCACAAAGCAGGCCAGCGTGGAAATGTTGAGCGTGTTCTTGCCGTCGCCGCCCGTGCCCACGATGTCCAGCACTTCGTTGGTGCCCAGCTCGGGGTTGCGGCTCAAGTCCAGCAGCGCCTGACGGAAGCCGGCCAGTTCCGTCACCGTGATGGGCCGCATGCGGTACACGGCCAGGAAAGCGGCCGTTTCCGCCGGGTTGGCGCCGCCTTCACCCAGCTGGCGCATGGCGGCGTGGGCCTCGGCGTGCGTCAAGGGCTGGTGGTCGAAAAGCTTGGTAAGAATCTGTTTCATTTTTTAGCTGATGGCCGTTCAAGTTTTGGCTGTCATCCTGAGCTTGCGAAGGACC